>NZ_QXIU01000166.1 GCF_003570935.1 Candidatus Cryosericum odellii | reverse complement strand
TGCCTTTCGCACCGTCGAAAACAGGGGACAACGCGGTGGCATAGGTCGCAATGCTTTTAAACGAGTCCGGTATTTCAAGGGTGCACTGTGTCCAAGTCTTTCCTTTATCTTTCGTGCGGTAGACTACCGGATTGGGGTCGACGTCGTATCGGAAGGAAACAAAACCTATATTTTTGTTTGCAAAACCCGCCCCGGTTACCACGCGGGGATAAACCTGATTGGTATTGCCGATTTCAGTCCAAGTTTTCCCGCCGTCCGATGTTTGAAAAATCCTGTTCTCCTGATGCCCCATTGCTACAGAACTCCCGGCAAGGAGCAGCCACCCGTCATTTTTGGTGGTAAAGCCCACGTATTTTTGCGTATAATCATCAACCTTTGTATCCGCAACGGAATAATTGCTCCATGTTTGACCTTCATTATTGCTGATGAGTACTGTAACGGGCGATGCTGGATTTGCGTTGTCACCGTACGCAACTGCCGTTACTTCATCCGATATGTAAATGGCTTTGTCTTCAAAATATGCCGCTTGATCATTGGTATCTGGTGCGAGCGACACCACGGCAGATTTTCTAATGCCGTACGATATGATAAATTTCCCGATTTCAAGATAATATGAGTTCCCCACTTTGAGAAGGGCAACATTATCGATTGCCTTTTGCTCACTTTGATCACTCACATCGTAAGCCACCAAAGCTCCGGTAATGCCTACGACTATGATGATTGCGCACAGAGCAAGCAAGCCTTTGCGTCTTCTGCTCACGTCAAAAATGTTCACCAGCCGCTCCTTCATTGTTTTCTTCCCTCCATCAAAATACGTGGAAAATGCTGTCTGACACATCTTCTCTTTGCGAACCGCCGCCAAGATCGTCTCGCTATATTGCTTCCGGGATGCGGTATCTGCATCCTGAATCACTGCAGAGTCACAAGACATCTCGAGATCCTGGTTGGATGCTGTCACCACGAGGTAGACGAGCGGGTTGAACCAGTGCACAGCATTGGCGCAGATCATCAGCAGCTTGTACCAGATGTCTCCCCGTTTGTAGTGGACAAGCTCATGTTTGAGGATCATGTGCAGTCCGGTGTCTGAATAGTCCATATCCGGTAAAAGCAGGACAGGATGGAAGAACCCCGTCATCATAGGGCTCTGTACCTTTTTGCAGGACAGCAACTGGATAGGACGAACGACATGCATCTCCCTGCGCACAGCATTCCAGATCGCAAGGGTCCTTTCATCCTCTACGGGTCGGGAAAAACGCCGCACTGCCCGCCGGAAAAGAAAATACCCCATGAAATGGTAGAGCAGGAAGGCAGCGATCCCAAGGATCCACACAAGAGAAAGGATCGTTGTGAGTGGTACCGTCGCCCGCGTTACGGGCACAGGTGTTGCCACTGGAGAGCTCACTGGGTTGCCCATTTGTGGAGGAAGCACCGTTGTTTCCCGGACCGGCACGTTCACCGTCACATGCTGTGCAGGTGCCGCAAGCTGGATCGGTGCCTGTGGCAGCGACGGGTTAAAGGGGATCAACAGGCGCACTGCCACCAGAAGCCAGACCCAGGAACGCCACCGCGCAGTATAGTGCCGACGCAGAAACGGCAGCAGAAGCAGCAGGATGGCAATGACGCCCGAAGTGATCAGTGTGACTTCGATGATGTTGCTGAAGACATGCTGCAACATACGCTACGCCACTCCTCCGGTTGCCTTATCAATAAACTGCTGAAGCTCCGCAAGATCGTCATCGTTGATCGCGTTGCTCTTGTAGAGCGCAGAGACGAAGGTGGTAAGAGAGTTGCCGTACAGCTTCTCCAGAAAGGACTTGCTTTCACTTTCAAGGTACTCCTGCTCGCTGATGACAGCCGTATAGATATTGGCCTTTCCCTGCCGCGTGCTCGAGACAAACCCCTTCTCCACCAGCCGTGCAAGGAATGTCAGAACAGACGTGACCTTCCATTCCCGTTTGTCTTTCAACTGCTCGCACACGTACGCCGACGTGACAGGCCCGTTCGCCCCCCAGAGGATCATCATGATCTCAAGTTCCGAATCCGGCAGACGCTTTATCTTCTTCCTGCTGCTCATATCTCCCTTCTTTCTACAACTGTAGAATTACTTGTACCTTGATTCTACAAATGACGAATAAAAAGTCAAGGGATGGGACCGAGAACATAAACGTAGAATCCCAAGTCATCAGGAGTGGTAACCTGGGAAAGGGAAAGAAACTCAAGAAGCCATTGTGAACCAGCTTCTTACTTCTGCGGCCCCTGCTGCACAGCGATATGACGCCCATACAAAGCGTTCGCGGTCAGTCAGCCCTCCAGAGGAGTGGGGGATGGTTGTAGTGGACTAGTCATTGTAGACATTGACCTGCCTTGAACAGCAGAACGGTCAGGTCCGTCTGGCTTTCTTCTTTCGGGGTTTTCCCCTGAACAACGCGTTATACGCGATGAACTCGACAGCCAGGTACGCACATGTCTTGGGGATCATCAGCATGCCGACCAGCTCGTGGGTTGGCGCAAACAGAATGACGGGGATGTAGCAGGCAAACGAGATCGCGATCATCCAGGCGATAAGGTTAAACGTCTTGTCCTTTGCGCGCGCTGAATCGCGGAACAGCAGATACACGAGGCCCAGCCCCTGGATCATGAGCGGAATATTCCGGATAATGCTCCACGGCATGGGGGAAACGACGGCGGTCCATTGGTTGACTGCAGGCATCATGAGCCCCAGGCGCACAATACCCATGAGCAGAAGCATCCATGCGAACCAGTCGAAGGTTTTGTGGAAGCGAATGTGCCATGCATCCAGCATGACCATGTAGAAGAACGTCACGGTGACGGCCGTCGCAAACGTGCCAATCCCCACGAGGGTCGTGTGCTGCGCCAGCCCGCCGTTCAGATAGGCGAACACGCGGAAGCCGACATGCCCCACATCCCCCAGTCCCAGCAGAACGAACGCCCAGAGAACGCACGTAGCGACCCGACGGTTTCGGCTCGCTACCCTTCTGCGGTGGATGAACATGAGAGCAACCAGTGTCCAGACCGTGACGAGGTAGCCGATGTCAAACCATATTTCGATTCCTTGACGGAGTGCTTCAGGCATGTACTTCCTCCAGGTGCCCTTTCTGTGTTGGGGAGGCAGTATACCGTGCAGGCCGGCAAACATAAGGCGCGTTCCTCTGCTGCACTCCCCTGCGGTTCGTGCTATATCAGACATAGTTTACGAGATGGTTGCCCTGGTGACAGGCGTTTCTGCGGTCAGACGTTTTCCATTTGCACGGGAACCATGTGCCTCAAGAGCCCTAAGAGCTCGTGGTACAAGAAATCAGCAGCGTGTTTTGGAGTCACTGATCATATCGAGAAGTATGCAGTTATGGAACCATAGGATTTGTGCAGCAAGTTGCTGCACAATTGCCAAGTTGGCCAGGTCATGGCAGGTGCCCGGTAGAACCATTCCAGCGGAACGACCCGCGCGAGTTCGTGAGGCAAGGTGATACGGCCAAATGACAAGACACTCTTGCCAACACTAACATAAAGAGAATGCAGGGGCACGAGATCTGCCCCTGCATTCTCGACAAGACTCAGTACTCCCGCCTACCTAGTCGGACACTCGCCCAAGGAAAGCAGGTTATTCGTCTCTTTACCATCTGCATAAGTCTGCAGGAATTTCGTACCTTGCGAGCTGGTAACAACCATGCAATAGACCTTCGTCCCAGAACCTTTCACGTAGGCTCGATTGCTCTTCTCAACCCAGTCAACCATTTCCTGTCGACCATCACGACCGGTTTTCCCAAACTCGTCTCTCCAACCGTAATGAGTAATCCCCTCATAACGGTTTAGATGGTTTCCGTCATCCTTATTTATGCAAGTAATCTCTCGCTCTGACATTATGATTTTCCTCCCTCTTGTAAGAGAAGTCGATTATCCTGATGAGTCACCGAGGAATAAACGATGCATTGTTCTCAATGCTGGACCGTTGGTGTTTGACTATGCCCTTCCCCCTGATCTTCTGACCAGTCGACTCTGAGCCCGCCTTCTGAATTCGACCATACAACGAACACTCTACATCTTGTTCGCTACAATATTGCAGCTGAGATTATGTTAGAGGCATTTCACAATTTGTCAACGTGCATTCTCATTTGCTGTCCTGGCAGCAGTGCTTCGCGATAACTTGCCTCAGGCATCCCGTATGCGATCGATCCCTCCGATCTGACATTGTTTTCAGAGCCTGGGCGTCGGTAGGATAGTCGGCGCCAAGCATGCCCCATTTGGAGGGCCACTTGAAAGCCTGCAAATCCATCTCCACCTGTCGTCCACTACTGCTCTAGTTCAATACTTCACCTGTCTGAGTTGTTTCTGCCCAGTCGGCGCACAACAGCTCGGCCTGCTCGAGAATTGTCTGGGTGGCCTGGACCTGTTTGTCGGGCGGATAGTGGTACTTGCGCAGAATCCTCTTGACGTCGATGCGCAGTTGGGCCTTGACGCTGTCTTTGGCAGTCCAGTCGATGGTGACGTTCTTGCGCAGCGTCTTTACCAGCTCACGAGCAATCATGGTCAGGGTCGCATCACCCAGGACCTGCACGGCGCTGTCGTTGACACCCAGGGCGTCGTAGAAGGCAATCTCATCGTCGGTCAGCCCCAGGTCCTCGCCCTTCTTCTGCGCGGCACGCATCTGGCGTGCCACCTCGATGAGCTGGTCGATCACCTGTGCTGTCTCGATGGCATGGTTCTGGTACGCGCGGATGGAACGCTCCAGCATCTCGGCAAAGGACCGCGCACGCACGAGGTTGGTACGCATGTTGCCGTGAATCTCCCCCGCCAGCAGTTTGCGCAGTGTTTCCACCGCCAGGTTCTTGTACGGCATGCTGCGCACTTCTTCAAGGAACTCATCGGAGAGGATGGAAATGTCCGGCTTCTTGAGACCAGCGGCCGCAAAGATGTCGACGACCCCTCCCGAAGAGACAGCGCGTGACACGATCTGCCGGATGGCATGGTCCAGGTCCTCTTCGGGCCGCGGATCACTAGCTGTCGATTTGGCCAGAGTTGCCCGGACCGCCTTCGTGGAATTTGAGGACTATACCTCGCGATCTTTCGATACTTTGATTGATTTTCCAAGACTTTAATGCAACTCTCGAAACGCTATTTGTCAATTCAGAACTTCAGTTAATCATTCCATTTGGCTCCAAAATCCATCCAACCCTCTCCGGCCAGTGTATCAACACGCCGGGATGATCATGACCAGTTTGAAGACACATGAAACAAGACAAAAGACACCTGCTCTCAAAGGGTAGGTGTCTTTTGTTTCCAGATATATTGCCTGTTCTATCGTTTCTTCCCTTCGTTCCGGAAGTCCCTAAACAAGGTCTCTCCGATAGCATGCATTATGGCGTCGTATTTTGCCTGATCTTCGAATAGCTTCGTGTAGGCTTCCGTGTTCTCCACGTAGGCTTCTTGCGCGGTTGTGTCAAAGTATTTCGGAAGGATGCTCCTAACGAACATGTTCCGGTCACTGCCCTTGGCAGACGACCGTAGCTTCTTATCGGACTGGAGCCTGTTGTAGAGCGTATCGATGATGACTTTGTCGGCATCTGTGAACTTGCCTTGATAGACTGCGTTAACTTTCTCGATGATCTCTTCCAGCGGGGACTTCTTGTTAGTATTGCCGCCTCTGCTGGCTTCAACAGCAGTATCGTAAGGGTTGTCCTTTGGCTCAAGAGAAATACTGCCATCAAAGGTTCTCTCCAGTTTGTAGTACTCGAGCCTTATCTTGTCTTCAAGGTCGACCATTGCAGTTTTGTCGGCGGGAAGAAACGGCTCAAGGCAGCAAAGGAAGCGATATTCTCTATGCAGATCTTTGTCGAACATTCTCGTGATCTGTGCGATATAGGAATACCATTTTGTGAAGCAACGGACTTCTCGTCTGAATTCATATCGCGTGTCCGGTTCCATCCCGTTGTAGACATCAATAATGGGTTTCAGAGCCGAGACTACCTTGCCTTGCGTAGCTGAAGTCTGCTTGCCGGGCTCGAAGTAGATGCGGCAGATCGCCTCGATGTCGCCGTCGTTATAGGCATGATAATCGCGAAGCTCTTTCTGTGTCTTGTAGATCAAATCGGTATTGATTTCGTGGCTGAGCGATGTAGTGGTATAGAAAGGCTCGAAAGCTTTCAGAATATCCTCGTTGGTATTCACGAAGTCGAGAATGTAGGTGTCTTCCTTGCCAGGATAGATGCGGTTGACTCTGCTCAGGGTCTGGACGGCTTTGACGCCGCGAAGTCGCTTGTCGACTACCATCGTGTGAAGCAGAGGTTCGTCGAAGCCGGTCTGATATTTCTCAGCCACGACCAGGACAGAGCCGGTATCGTGGAATTCGTGCTTTGTCTGCGACTCTTTCAGGTGTTTGCCGATTGTCTTGGAATTGACGCCTTGCTCGGTGTATTCCGTGCCAACACCGCTTTCATAATCAGTGACAGTTCCTGAAAAAGCAACGAGGACTTCTATGTTGTCATAGTGATTTGCCTCGATATAGTTCCGGATTTCCCTCTGATACCTGACAGCAGCCAAACGGGACGGCGTGACAACCATCATCTTTCCTTTACCGCCTATGGCGTGCCTGGTGGTGTCGCGAAAGGTCTCAACAATGATGGCGGATTTCTGCTGCAGATTGTGCGGATGCAGCTCCGCAAAGCGCCGTATGGTCTTGACTGCTTTGGAAGTCGGGACATCAGGGTTATCCTTGATCGATTTCGCAATCTGGTAGCATGTCTGGTAGGTAACGTAGTGCGCGAGGACATCCATGATGAAGCCTTCCTCGATAGCCTGACGCATGGAATAGACATGAAACGGTCTGAAACTGCCGTCTTTCTGCTCCTCGCCGAACATTTCAAGAGTCTCTGGCTTAGGGGTGGCCGTGAACGCAAAGAAGCTGAGGTTCTTGTGCTTTCCCTGCGAAGCCATTTCTTTCACAAGGCGGTCCTCAGAATCCAGATAGGCGTCCTCGGCTTCTCCCTCAAGCTTGGCATATTCTCTCAGAGCGTCTTCTGTATTGGCAAGAGCCTCTTTCAGCTTGATGGCATCTTGGCCCGTTTGGCTGGAATGCGCCTCATCAACAATAACGGCGAAGGTTCGCCCTGGGACCTTGTCGACTTCGTCGTAGATGATGGGGAACTTCTGCAACGTTGTGATGATGATGCGCTTCCCAGAGTTAATGGCATCGCGCAACGTTGCCGACGAATCGACCTTGACAATCGTGCCGAGCTGATGGTCGAAGCCGGAAATCGTATCCTGCAGCTGTGTATCCAGCACGAGCCGGTCAGTAACAACAATGACCGAAGTAAACATCGGTCTGTTCTCGTCATCGAACATGCTCGCCATGCGATAGGCCGTCCACGCTATCGAGTTGGATTTGCCGGAACCTGCGCTGTGCTGAACAAGATAATCGTGTCCCACGCCAACGGACTGCACGCTGTCCACCAGCTTTGTAACTACATCCCACTGGTGGTACCGAGGAAATAGAAGTGACTTTCTGTGCATCGTGGTGCTACGACTGGATCCATCCTTGACCTTCTCGATCATGTCCTCGACGCTGACGAAGTTCTCAAGGATGTTTAGTAGAGAGTCCTTCTGCAAGACAGTCTTCCAGAGGTACTCAGTTGGGTAGCCGTTCGGATTTGATCTGTTGCCGGCCCCGCCGTCCACACCGGGACCCTTGGAACCCTGATTGAATGGCAGGAAGAGCGTCTTTTCTCCATTGAGTTTTGTCGTCATGCATGCTTGCATCGGATCAACGCAGAAAAAGGCGATGACACGCTGATTGAACCGAAAACAGGTCTCACGCGGATCACGATCTTCCATCCACTGACGTTTGGCGTTCTCGATATCTTGACCCTTGAACTGATCTTTCAGCTCGAGAGCAATGACAGGTATGCCGTTGACAGCCAGAACCATATCCACGGAATTGACGTTTGAGGAGGAATAATGCCATTGACGGATGCACTCGCAGACGTTTTTCTTATGGAGCTCTGCCGATTCCGTGTTCAGGTCGCTCTTAGGCACGAAATAGGCAACGCGAAATGGAATGCCGCGATGTTTGAACCCATGCCGGAGCACTTGCACGATACCACCGTCAGCCTCCGATACCGCATTAGCGAACACCTGACCAAACTTCTTTACCGGGTCCGAGTTGCATTGCGCTTCGAAACGCGCCCATTCCTTCGGCTGTGTTGCTCGTACGAACCCGACCAGCGTTTCCGGCCAGATGCCGAGTGCAGGATCATATCCCTCGTCGCTACCTCTAGCAAACCCGCCCGTGAGAGATATGAGCCCTTCCTCTACGTCGGTTTCAAATCCTCTTTCAGAGTAGTCTAGAGCCATCTTCAGCCCACCTTCCTTTTGCCAGTAACACATTCATAGATCAGGGATTTCTTTGCGGCTACAAGGTCATCAATAAGAGACTGCTGCTCGGAGATGATGGAATCGATCTCCTTGCTCTCATTGTCTAGAAACCTCGTAATCGCATCCATTTCCTGTATTGTTCCTGGTAATGCAATCTTGTGCGTCTTCACTTCGTCGTAATTCAGGCCTTGCCTAACGCCCGAGCCCATCCCATAGAAGCCCTTGTTTAGATCGAAAGCATGGAGAGCGTAATAGATGAATCGAGACAGTCTGACGTTTCTGGGTCTCAACGTTGTATAGGCTGAAGTGATTATCCCATCTTCTTGTACTTGTCCAACGCGTAAGCTAGTGTGGTCATTTTGCAGATCTGTAAGACGCAAGACGATGTCTCCAGATCTTACACAGTTGTATCCTTCAAAGCTCTCTGGAAGTAGACCGTCAGATGTGTTGATATCCTTTTCTACAATCCTGCCATGACTTAGGGAAAGTAGATTCTGGCTTCTCATTCCGGCATTTTTGCTCTTGACTTCCTCGCATAGCTGGAAGAGAAGGTTCATTCTCCACGACTGAGGGCAGACCCCGGCCCATTCAACTCCGCCCTTTTTCATCGGCACCTGTGGGTCGAGTCCCTTTGTGACAACCCGGGTGATGATGGACTGTCCCAGGAGCCTATAGTCCTCAATAGTAGCCTTTGCATCAGCAATGATGGAGTCAATGGAAGAACACTTGGAGTTGAGATAAGAGGCAATTCTAGTTTGTACGTTGTAATCAGGGACAGGAACATATGTCTTCTTCATATCGTTCCATCCCGTAGTCCACAGATCCGCTACAATACCATGCCCCACTCTGTAGAATTCGTCCGCAAATGCCTCGGTCTTGCATAGGAAGTTCAAGTAGTCAGAACTAAATCGGTGTGCCGGCCTCAAAACAGTATTGATGAGGGAAACTGAGCCGTCTCGCTCGGACACCCCACAAGAACCCCTGCGGTCAGAGCGACTGTTGATTGCAAAATCACCTTTCATCACCAATTTACGGTTATCTCCGTCGTCAGTTTTTGCTACAGTCTCAAGCCGAGGAAGAACTCCTTGCATGGTAACGGATAGCGGAGGGTAGTCCTTGTCACTACATTTCTCATTGCGAAGATTGAACAATGCACCCAAGCGCATACATGCCCATGTATCAGGAATCGCTCCGATCCACTCAATCCCGCTGTCTTTCATTTCATCCGCCACATCACTCACCCGCCTTCTTGCTGAACTTCTCCAAATCGTCCAGTAACCGCTTCTGCCGTTTCTCGATGCGGCTCATGATGGACTTGAACGGTTCGATGGGTTTGAACTTGTAGAAGTAGCGAGTGAAAGCGATCTCATAATACAGCTTTGTCTTGCTTCCATCTATCCATGCACCCGGTTTGTACGGCAGAACCTCGCGGGCCATATATGTGTCACTATTCTCTTTAAGAGGTATGTTTTCCGCATCACGCCTAGCTTTGTCCGGGACAGGCTTGCCTTCTTTCAGGGTAGGCTTGCCAGCCTTGCCCAGCATTGGGCTTTCAACGATGACTTTGCGATATCCGAAGTCCTCACCATTGAAGATCCTCGACTCACAACTTATTTCTGCTCCGATTGCCGTTGTAGCTGTATGGACCTTCTCCCTGAACTCCCCGTAGGCCGTAACGATAAGGCTGCGGCAGGCATCGGTAATATCCACCCGTTTCTTGCCGATATTTTTGCGGCGCTTCTCATAGCAGTTGCTTGCGTCGATAAGCTCGACTTTGCCGGCACGATTCGAGGGTTTCGCTTTCTCAATTATCCAAATGTATGTAGCGATGCCAGTGTTGTAGAAAGCGTCGTTCGGGAGTTGGACAATGGCGTCCAGCAAGTCGTGCTCAATCAGGTAACGGCGAATTTCCGACGACCCACTTCCGGCATCGCCAGTGTACAGGGAGGAACCGTTCTGAATGATTGCCATACGCCCATCAGGGCGCAGCTTCTTGATGCCGTTGAGCATGAACAGCATCTGTCCATCGTCTTTTGGTGGCAAACCGGGGGCAAAACGCCCCTGGTCTCCGAGCTTGTACTCCGCTTCTACCGCATCAGCTTCCTTCTTCCAGTCGATACCAAACGGGGGATTGCTGATCACATATGACATCTCGTATCCTGAAAACTGGTCATCTGAGAGTGTGTCACCGTAGCGCATGTTGTTCGTATCTCCGCCGCGAATGAGCATATCAGCCTCTGCGATGGCGAATGTCTGCGGGTTGATCTCTTGTCCGAAGCAGGTTACTTCGATATTTGTGTCAAGTTGGTGGATGCGTTCCTCCATGCAGGTCAGCATCTGGCTTGTGCCCATCGCCATGTCATAGACCGTTTTTGAGCCACCGTCCTTGCCAAAAGCATCTCTGTCGCCATCGACAAGAAGGTCTGTCATCAGATAGATAATGTCACGACTTGTAAAGTGGGCTCCGGCTTCCTCGTCGTAGCTTTCAGAGAATCTGCGAACAAGGTCCTCGAAGATGTACCCCATGTCCACAGCTGATATTCTATCCGGTCCCATATAGGCACGGGCGCTGTTGAATTCAGATACGGTCTGATAGAGGGTGCCAGACTCAACCATGCGACCTATTATCGGAGCGAAATCAAAACGAGCGAGGATATCCTGCACATTGTCAGAAAACCCACTCAGATAGGCCTTGAAGTTCGACTCGATATTCTGGGAATCCGCCAGCAAGGTCTCAAAGACGAACGGGCTGGTGTTGTAAAACTGATAGCCTGACACTCTGCGGAGAAACCCATCCTTCACCTGCAAGTTCCTGCGGTTGAGCTCGTTGTACTTCTTCAACACCGCTTCGTGCGTTGGCAGCAGGCAATCGTGAAACCGCTTAATGACGGTCATCGGCAGGATAACGAGCCCGTATTCATGCGGCTTGAACGGGCCACGAAGGGTACCCGCCACGTTCCAGATCAACGTGGACTTCTCCTGTATATTCGTTGTTACCGACTGGATTCTTCTATCGCTAACGGTCATATTCAGCCCTCCGAAGATCCGAATCTACTCGCTCAAACAGTTTCAAGTCTCCCTAAGCCTCGACACGGCACATTATAGGCTGTCTTGTAACCGAGAGAAACGCTCGTGCCACTTGCCAACTCAACAAGACAACAGTCAATTCTGCCAGTCTCTTGGCGGATCATATCGAGCATGACATTGACTTCCCGCGGAGATTGTAGCACTTCCCCGTCGTGCTGCCGTTGGTTGTTCTCGTACGCGCCATACGCCGCTCCCTCTGCCACTGTTCGCATACCGACACGACTACAATATGGTACTATGACGCGTCGAGGACAAATGGCAAGCGATTTGGGGAAAATGGAGTGACTTCTTCCACTCGCAAACGCACGTTGTGACACCAAGTCATTTGCGCAAGCACCTCTTGCACAACTGGCGACACCAGTCATGCAGTAAGCGGTTCCGCCGTTCCGGTTGATTTTCTGGAACCCATCTGGTATGATTTAACGAGATGCAAATGAATCTGGATAAGGAGTAGTGCAACTTGAAACCAACGAGAGATGAAGCATACCAACTGTTGTGCAAGTACAACGATTCTCCTGCCCTTATTACCCACGGTCTGGCCGTCGAAGGTGTGATGCGGCATTTCGCCCGTCTGCTGGGTGAAGATGAGGAGAAGTGGGGAGCTGTCGGACTGATGCATGATATCGACTATCAGAGGTTTCCGGATCAGCACTGCATCAAGGCCAGGGAGATCCTGCAGGAGGCCGGCGTCGACGAGGAGTACATTCATGCGATCCAGAGCCACGGGTACGGACTGTGCTGCGACGTGAAGCCGGAACATGTCATGGAGAAGGTCCTCTACACCATCGACGAGCTGACGGGCCTCATCAACGCAAGCGCGATCATGCGGCCGTCGAAAAGTGTCCTGGACCTCGAGCTGAAATCAGTCAAGAAGAAGTACAAAGACCGCAAGTTTGCTGCCGGCGTGAACAGGGAAGTCATCGAACAGGGCGCCGCCATGCTAAACATGGACCTGGATTATGTCATCACCGAGACCATCATGGGCATGCGCGAAGTGGCCGAAGCCATCGGCCTCAAGGGAGAACTCTGAGCTGACCATCACGCGCACCAGGATACGGTCGAACAAGACGGGAGCGTTTAGTGTATACAGGCAAAATCAGAATCAAAGAGACTGATCAATCAGACCTGCCGAATGTCATGCAGCTATGGAACAACGGCCAAGTGATGTTCTATGCAGGCTTTCCGAGGGGTCTGGGCGTTACGATTGAACGCCTCCAGCAATGGCTGACTGGGGTCAATCAGGATATCTTCAGCAGGCATTACAGTATTTACGCTGAAAACATCGGGTATTGCGGCGAAACGTTCTACGACATCGATCGTGGACATGATCTGGCAAGACTGGATATCAAGCTTCTGCCGAAGGCACAGGGCAAAGGAATCGCCGCTTATGCGTTCAGCCATGTCATCGACCAGGTGTTCAGCAACAACCTGGCCACGAAAGCATATGTCGACCCTCACCCGGACAACAAGAAGGCATCGAAACTCTGCGCAAAACTGGGGTTTGTCAGCAAGCCAAGGCCGGAGTTTCTCGAAAAGGGCCCAACATATATGGAGGTCACTCGGGATACGTTCAAGAGCGCCTGCCCGGCAGAATCGGCGTAGTCCTCGCAGCATACTGCACTGCACGTCTTTCTGAGTAGCATAAACACCCGACCCCGTTTGCCATTGCAGGCATATCGTGAGTCATGGGCATTACTATACTCGGGGTTTTGCTCGTTGCTTAGTGTTGGCAGAATAGCTACGTGTGGAGATTGCACTCATGATCCACATTATTCTACGATTCCATTCTGATGCTTCTGAAGAATCTGCCTTGTCCATCAATATGCTGGGGCTTGTCGACAAGCCCTGTTTTAGCCAAATGCTCGTTCGTCAATCCGAAGATCTGATGCCACAATTCATTCCCGATTTCTTTAATATCGACCATATGCTTGACTGCCGTAAAATCGCCAGTGCACATTGAAAAGGAATCGAATGTTTGCCTAACAGCATCATTTATTTGAGGCAAGACAATGTCGCCGACTGCAATGATTAGCGGCTGCTCATCCTGATAGAACACAGGAACCGTCATTGATATGCGGTTGTTCTCCTGTCTGCCGCTGACATATCCCAATTCCGAGAGCAGCAAGGCCGTTTCTGCATCCTCGGCTAGATCGGTCCAGTGCACATCATTCGAGACTATCTTTTTCACCAAGCTGCTACAACTGGAAGCAATACTTTTCATATCAGACGACAGCAGCATTTCAATATCCTCGGACCTATTAAGAAACTGCGCTAGCTCATGTGGCTCCGAATCAAAGACGCGCGTGAAGCGATACATATCTTTTCTGCGACCACGTGAGTCACCGAAGCTGTTGAAACGGATCCCATCGCAGGTATAGTTATTGCTGCTGCAAAGCAGTAAGTCACTATTCTGTGCGACTTCCTCACAAGCTTCATATCCGATAATGAGATAATCGCGATTGTCCGGTTGCGGTTTTGAAGTGCATAGCAGTCTCTCTTTCTCAAAGTAGGCAAACGCTATATCGTCAAATACAGAGTCACAAATCACATGATACAGAATTCGACCAACACCAAACTGCCTGTGGCATCTAAACCGCTGTGCTATCGGCACCAATTGGCTGCTCAGCCGTTCAAGCGTTCTTGCAATGGAATCGCCCACACTGGACAATATGCCTGTCATTTGTTGGACATCACCCTGGAGAAATACGGGAAAGCAAATCCTGTACGTACCGTCTCTGCGTTCGAGGACTTTGATCGTGAGCAGAGAGTCGACAACGGGTCGCAGGGTTTCCTGTTCAACTCCCAGGAGCCGGGCAATCTCCGCTTCTGAAAGCTCATAGGGAGCACGGGAAGCTATCTGAAAGAGCGTCTCTGCTGCATATTCCTGCGCGCAAACGTAAGCAGGATTAAATGCATCGTATTTGCCAATGTCACCAAAATAGAATAAATCCAGCTTTCCCGTATTCATGCAATGTCTCCCTATACAGAGCTTATGAATAGTTCGCACCCGAATTATACAGCAAAGCAGCTCACGGGTTCAACGCCCGTGAGCTGCACCAGTCAGGACAACGATGCCTCCTGTATCAGAAATCAGGGCACAGCCGCCGCAGTTGTTCCTGCTCTTTATTATCTTCTTACTGGATCCCCACCTCTGCGAACAGGGCTTTCACCTTCGCGGGGTCTTCCCAGATCGTGGGGTTTGTTACCGGCCACTGCCGGCGATGCATAAAATCGAAGAAGCTCTTGCCGCCCGGTCCTCCCAGCGCGCCCCAGTCAGTGACCACCAGCCGTCCGTTCACGTTCTTCACCACGAATTCCATTGTTTCACCGTCATGGCCACCAATATCATTGTAGACCCTGGCCGCAAGCTTCAGATAGAGACAAGTGTCATGCACCTCTTCTTTGGCGATGGAGACGTCCACGTGCGTAATGATCTGGTTGTAGGCCTCTTGCTTCAGCTTGAATTCAGAATACTTAAGCAGGTTGGGGTCGATGATGTACCGGGTGAGGTCAACGGAGACGGACTTCTTCTTGGCTGCGTACGAGTCGCGCATCAGGCTCTCGCACATCTCCGTTGCCTTGTCCATGTCTCCCTGCTGTAGCTTGGTACTGTCGAGAGCCATCCAGGCACGCGGTCCTGTGCTGACGGGGCTTTCTGGAGTACTGGGAGTAGTGGGAGTACCAGTCCCGTCGGAGTCCACAGAACCCCTGCATCCCACTGTCACAAGGCCAAGCAGCGCGATGAGGCACGCACAGAGAAGCCTTTGAATTGTTCTTCGATACATATGTCCCCCCTTCCGCTGCTTACTCTTTGCCCTCCCATTACTATAACAAAGATGGTCCGGTTTTGCTAAACGGTTTTCGCGATGACTCTTTTCTTAGGGGGCGGGCGGTGCCGGAAATGAAAAAACCCACCGGCTGGGGTGCCGGCGGGCAGGTTGTTCTGTTCATGGTGGAGGTGGCGAGAGTTGAACTCGCGTCCAAATACGTTAAACACAGCGCTACTACAGGTTTAGTC
>NZ_QXIU01000165.1 GCF_003570935.1 Candidatus Cryosericum odellii | reverse complement strand
GAGCCGCAGCAGGGGTCGTAGACGCGGCCCTTGAAGGGCTCGATCATCTCGACCAGCAGCTTGACCACGCAGCGCGGCGTGTAGAACTCGCCGCCCTTCTTGCCCTCGGCGCTGGCAAACTGCGCAAGAAAGTACTCGTATACGCGGCCGAGGATATCCGTGGAGCCGTGCTCCGTGTCGTTGAGACCGATGCCGCTCATGAGATCGATGAGGCGACCGAGACGTTCCTTGTCGACACCGGGGCGGGCGTAATCCTTGGGCAGGACACCCTTCAGTTTTGGGTTTTCATGTTCGATCGTGGCCATTGCATCGTCGACGGTCTTGCCAATAGTGGGCTGGTGGGCCACTGCCCGCAACTGGAACCAGCGCGCCTCCTCGGGAACCCAGAACACGTTGATCGCCATGTATTGGTCGCGGTCCTCTGTCGCATACCGCCGTTCGTCCGGCTCAGCGATGTAGTTCTCGTTGGCAGGATCGGTCATCTCCTGTACCAGCTGGACATGCCGCTGCTCAAACCGGTCCGAGATATACTTGAGGAAGATGAGACCCAGGACGACGTGTTTGTATTCGCCGGAATCCATGCTGCCGCGCAGCTCGTCGGCCATCCCCCACAATTTGGCCTCGAATCCCAGATTCGCCCCCGTCGTGCTGCCGTTGGTTGTTTTCGTCCGCGCCATACGCCGCTCCCTCTGCCACTGTTCGCATACCGACACGACTACAATATGATACTATGACGCGTCGAGGACAAATGGCAAGCGATTTGGGGAAAATGGGGTGCTTTCCTCTCCTCGCAAACACGCATTTCGATATCAGGCGATTTGTGCAAGCGCCTCTTGCACGGTTGCTGGTGCCAGTCAGCTGGTGACCAATCCTGCCGACCTGGTTGATTTCCTGGAACCCATCTGGTATGATTTGACGAGATGCAAATGAATCTGGATAAGGAGTAGTGCAACTTGAAACCAACGAGAGATGAAGCATACCAACTGTTGTGCAAGTACAACGATTCTCCTGCCCTTATTACCCACGGTCTGACCGTCGAAGGCGTGATGCGGCATTTCGCCCGTCTGCTGGGTGAAGATGAGGAGAAGTGGGGAGCTGTCGGTCTGATGCATGACATCGACTATCAGAGGTTCCCTGAACAGCACTGCCACAAGGCACGCGAGATCCTGCAGGAGGCTGGCGTTGACGAGGAGTACATTCATGCAATCCAGAGTCATGGGTATGGGCTGTGCTGCGACGTGAAGCCGGAACATGTCATGGAGAAGGTCCTCTACACCATCGACGAGCTCACGGGCCTCATCACCGCAACCGCGATCATGCGGCCGTCGAAAAGTGTCATGGACCTCGAGCTGAAATCAGTCAAGAAGAAATACAAAGACCACAAGTTCGCTGCCGGCGTGAATCGGGAAGTCATCGAGCAGGGCGCCGCCATGCTGAACATGGACCTGGATTATGTCATCACAGAAACCATCATGGGCATGCGCGAAGTGGCCGAGGCTATCGGCCTCAAGGGAGAACTCTGAGCTGACCATCGTGCGCACCAGGATACGGTCGGACAAGACGGGAGCGTTGAGTGTATACAGGCAAAATCAGAATCAAAGAGACTGATCAATCAGATCTGCCGAACGTCATGCAGCTATGGAACAGCGGCCAAGTGATGTTCTATGCAGGCTTTCCGAGGGGTCTGGGCGTTACGATTGAACGCCTCCAGCAATGGCTGACTGGGGTCAATCAGGATATCTTCAGCAGGCATTACAGTATTTATGCTGAGAACATCGGGTATTGCGGCGAAACGTTCTACGACATCGATCGTGGACATGATCTGGCAAGACTGGATATCAAGCTTTTGCCGAAAGCACAGGGCAAAGGAATTGCTGCATATGCTTTCAGCAACGTCATCGACCAGGTGTTCAGCAATGATCTGGCTACGAAAGCGTGTGTTGACCCCCATCCAGACAACAAGAAAGCATGGAAACTCTATGAAAAACTTGGGTTCATCAGTAAGCCAAGACCAGCGTTTCTCGAGAAGGGACCAACGTATTTGGAGATCACTCGGGATACGTTCAAAAGCGCCTGCCCAACAGAATCGGTCTGAGGAAATTGGCTGAAGCTATTGGCCCGGCACTCCCTTCTTTCGCTCGCCATCGAACCAGGGCAATGAAAAAGTCCCCCGGCTGGGGTGCCCCTGCGTATTGCACCACCTAAGGTACCTGCAAGAGCCTGTGCGGTCAACCAGGGCTCAGAAAGGCGGTTGTGAGCGTTGTCGTTTTGCTGTCCGGCGACCATCCTATAAATGCCGGGTTGAACTTTGGTGTCACCGGGACGAACAGGTTGTTGACGCCAGTAAGTGTGTCCGCAATAATACTTGGAGCAGCGCCCGCTTTGGGGTTTCTGCAGAGCGTCGTGATGCTTTTTTGATTTTGCCTGAACTCGATTTGGCAGTCCGTCGTCCCTTTGTAAAGAAAAGTGTACCGAGTGTAGAACCAGGGATACTCCTTGCTCCCGCCTTCAATTTTGTCAACGGCGCACTGGATGCCGGGCTTCGATGAGGACGAGGGCGTACACTCGATAACGCGCACGATCCCCGGGTCTGTTATCTCACCCGAAATATCCGTGACTGCGTCGAGGAGCGATTGAGACGGTGTGAACTTCTGGTTGCCTGAATAGAGTTTATTTCCCACCTTGAACGTCGTAGAAGTGACCGTCGTCCCGGCAGCTGGTTTCAGTCTTGTTGTTGTCCCTTCCGTCGATTCACTGTAGAGGTGCCACGGCGCTATTTTTGGGAAGAACAGCCAGCCTTTGAGGGTACCGGCCGTTTTGGACGTGGCGAGTGTCCCCGTGTCCTTGAAGAGTTTCATCGTGGTGAGATCGATGATGGCGTAGTGGTACTCCTCCTCGCCTCCGGACGACGTGACCGAGTAGACGATAGGGAGGCAGTCGGACCGTGTCAGCAGACTGACGTACCTGCGCGAGACGTAGATGTTCGGCGGCTCGGGGGACGGGGGATCCGTCCGGACGACAGGGTCGGATCTGACGTTGTACTCCAGGGTATCCGCTCCCGTCCATTGTGGCAAGAAGTAGCAGGCGGGAAGCTCATCGATGCATGTATTCGTGCCGGTCGTGACATTGTAAAGGAACAGGTGCGTCGGCGTCTGGGCGCGGTCAAAGTCAAAGAGTTCTTTCCCATATTCGATGAAGTGAGGATAATCGTCGTAGGCGACCATGTTCGTCGCCGGGTCGAGCATCTGCAGACTAAGATCTAGAATATAGACGCCGGTTGAAACAGGGTACCTCTTGATGGTGGCGTTCTTCGCCGCGTCGCCCATGAACTGAATCACTGCATAGGATTCCACCCCAGCCATCGGCTCGTCTCCAATTGCCACTGCCGTATAGGTGTAGCTCGACGGTTGCCCACTCGCAGCAACCTCGTGCCAATAGCCATACCCCGCCGGAGTGTCCCAGGTGAGGTGGGTCTCTGTGAGCTCCTTCTGCTTCTTGCCGCTCGCAGGAGCTTCGCTGTCGTCCGCATAGAATAAGGCGATGATCTTCTCCTGCTCGACGGACCAGATGTGAAGAGCAAGGATGCCGCCGCCATCCTTATCCTCGTCGTACAGCATCACAAAGCGCCCGTCCGGCGAGACGGAGAAATCGTACATCGTGATGCCAGGAAGAGTGGCAGGATCAATGATCTTGACCACGTTGCCGGTGGCGTCGCAGGCATACAGCGGGGCCGATACGTATGGGGATAGTATTTTCGAATTGGGCACTCCAGGCATGAAGTACGCCCACCCTGCATGGTATTCGGCATTGTGAGCCCAGCCCACCCGCAGGATGCCGATGGACGGGTCGACCGTGCACCATTTTGTCCCCTTATCGCCGGTACTGCGCCAGTTGAGGGGGCGGCTGTAGAGCGTATGCTCATCTGCGGGGTCATCCACGGCGGCGGTGAAAACCTCGATCTCCTCGTAGTCACGCGGGTTGTCCGCCTGCGGCGGCAACAGGTTTGAGCTTGTTGAATGTGGCGCACATCCCACTGTCACAAGGCCAAGCAGCGCGATGAGGTACGCACAGAGAAGCCTTTGAATTGTTCTTCGATACATATGTCCCCCCTTCCGCTGTTTACTCTTTGCCCTCCCATTACTATAACGAAGATGGTCCGGTTTTGCTAAAC
>NZ_QXIU01000164.1:2155-6965 GCF_003570935.1 Candidatus Cryosericum odellii | reverse complement strand
CATAGTTTCTAGCATTTTAGGCATGATAGAAGCTAATTTCGCTACATAAGGAGAACCAAAATAAGAGATCAGAAATATAGGGAAGAATCTCACGACGAAATTCGTAATTTGACCAATCACAGGAACATCTATCGCTCTTTTAAGTCTTCCTTCCTTGATTAAAGTATCTTGCCAATGCACAAACAAGCAGTTTATAGTAACAGTAAGGTAAACCATACCGACACCGAAAAAGCTTAATGGTACTGATAGAGCAACTGCTTCAGATGCTGGTAGTTTTGATACTATTGCCAATGGAATGCCAATATATGCTGCGAAATTTACATCTGCAGGCATCGCACCTCCAGGAGTGACAAGCCCTATGTACAATGCTTGAATGGCTGCTCCCATCAGGATTCCTGCTTTGACATCGTGTAGAATCACCCCGATAATAAGACCGGCTATAAAGGGTCTCCCCGTTGTATACCATCCACCCAATCCGCCAAAAAGCCATGGTGCATAAATAGACGAGGCATAACCAATCAGACCGATAAGTAGTGCTTGCCACAAGCTCACTTTACACCCCCTGTTTATTTTGTCTCAAGCCTTAAGGATTCTTTCCGATACATACTTTCTATCATAGTCTCTGCTACAGGTCTCTGCTCCACCTCCTCTCGTTCTCAGTGTAACCATCCAAACTGAACGCAATTTTCTTTGCTAACATTTCATCTGATTTTGGTAACCTTTTCGTAACCTATATATCACATGTATCATTGTTGTTTCCTTTGTCAATACAACGCATGACTCATCAAAGATACTGCGATCCATGTCAAGAGGACAAAGATAGATTGGCTTCATGGTCAAGAGCCCGCTGCTTCGATATTGTTACGGTGAGCTGATGTCCGATGAGAAGAAGTTTCCTCATACAAGCGATCAAGGCGAGCCTAGGGTTCTTGTGTTTGTCGGTCAGGAGGTGTTCGTAAAACGTTCGTCTGCACTCATTGTGTTGGATACAGCTCATGCAGGCTGGGGAGAGAACCTTCTTAGAAGAGGGTTTCCTGCTCTGGAAAGCAGCAAGTGATATGTATCCGATAGGTCTGCAACAGGGCGATTCGAACATGGAGGTCAACGATGCCAGGACCGATACAGACATTCCACGTCGGCGGATCTTGCATCGGTGATCCTCCTCTTTTGGGGGAATCGAGAAGAATCAGGGGGGAAATCTGGTACACCTTATGTCTCATATGCGGAAGCAGGGCACAAAACATCAACGCTGGAAAATATCAGGGGATACGATGTGAGAAGATGCCCTTCTTCAGCAATCTCGTTCGCCTCGTGGTGTGCCATGGAACGGAGTCAACACCTAAGCCCACGGCGCCTAATGCGCACTCTTCAGAGGATTCGAGTGCTCACCGTGCATATTGCCCATCCCATTCGAGGAACCGACACCAACAAGGACCACTTCCAAAACCAGCTTGAACAGTAGCGTTACCGATGGCTCGCAGGACTACCTGTTCGCCCCTATCTCCACCAATCGTCCACCTGGACCCCCGGAAGGGGCATTTTTGCCAGCGTTTTGCTCTGGCGTCCAATTATCAGACGTGTCCTCTTTTTTGGCTTCGGGGTCGTATTTCCGGGGTTTTCCATGGCCTCCCTTGGGATCTGTTACACTACGCGGTATTCGGCGCTTGCCCTCGTTCATGAAGAGCCACGAGATGGTCAGTTCCTGCGGGCCGACATCGATCCTGCGAATAAGGCGCTGGAGAATACCCTGTCTCTACTCTTTTGTGCGTCTCTTGCTGTAGTAGAATTCCATGAAGCCCTTCTTGAGCATGTGTTTCAGCTCTTCCTGGCGCTCATTCTGGGTCTTGAGGTCCTCAAGTTGCTGGCGCAGATCCTCGACTTTAGCATGTGCATTGTCCATCCTCAGCTTGGTAATCTCATAGGGTTTCTCAGGATTCCCGATATCTGCTTTCTCCCTGTTCTCTACACCTTCCGCATGCAGGCACCAGCGACAGCAAGTTCTTTTGTTCACAAGATAGTGGCACAACCTGGAAGCAGTGCGTGCGGGTTTTAGGAGATAGCATCCAAGATACGTCGATGAGCCTTGCCACGATTCCTCCTTGTCCTGTCGTGAAGTAGTCTTTCAAAAGACGTTTTTGTTGCTAAAATAAGTTTAGGTTATGTCGTTTTCCTTTAACTTCTTGGCCTGTGGTCGCAAAATGGATACAAAGGAGTTCAAGATGGCAAAGAACATAGCTGTTCTGGTCGGAAGTCTGCGCAAGGAGTCTTACAGTAAGAAGATCGCCAAATTCTTGGCAAGTCTGTTTCCAGAAGACTGTAATGTCTCATTCGTCGAAATTGCGGATCTTCCACTGTACAATCAGGACTACGATGATGAAGCAAGAGTCCCTGAGTCTTATACAGGATTCCGTAACACAATGTCGAGTATTGATGCGGTGCTATTCGTGACACCTGAATACAATCGTTCCGTCCCGGCCGTCTTGAAGAACGCACTGGATGTCGGATCCCGCCCCTATGGTAAGAGCATCTGGGATGGAAAGCCTGCAGCTATCGTCAGCGTTTCTCCTAGCGGAATCGGGGCGTTTGGCGCGAATCATCATCTACGCCAATCATTGGTTTTCCTGAATATGCCGACAGTGCAGCAGCCTGAGGCATACATTGGGCACGTCAACGATATTCTCAATGAGGACGGAGAAGTTGCCGATAGCGGGACTTTGAAATTCCTTCACTCTGTCGCTGATGCACTTGTGAATCTAGCGGGTAAGTTCTAGAGAATCTGGCGGGTAAGTCCTAAATAGTGACGTGAACGGGTACGGTCGAGGCGGAACAAGCCGGTTGTACCCGTTCTTGTTGCTCCGGCACGGTTCGATTTTGTGCCTGTGGATTCCATGCAGGTTCGCCTCCTTGGCTCCCCGCGCCGAATCTCGACAACAAGACGCCTCCCGACAGTAGCCGGGGGCCGAGAAGAAGTTGCTGGGCATCCGACTGCTGCGGCAAGTATGGAGGACCGTGGCACCGCGCGAATGATACATGCGAAATCCTAGTCATCCCTGGGAGACCGAACTTGCAGCAAGGTATCTGCTAGAGCGTCTACGACAGCGCTTCCGGGCGCAGTGTTGGGGTGTTCGCCAGCGTACTTCAACGCCCCTATCTCCACCACACGACCACCATGACCCTTCTTTCTTGCTTCGGGACTGACTTCAGATCGAGTCACCTCACACACGTCTTCCGAAAATCGCCAGTGGACAACTATGTTAGTAACTCCCAAGTTGGATACAACATCGGGATGTTCGTCCAGCCATGCGTACGTGTCGCGATGTTAGGGTATCTTATTCTCTGGTTTCTTCTTCGGGTTGCCTCGTGTCGCGTGAGGCCGGTTTGTGGATTGCACCCTGGAATGATTGTAACCTACGGCATCATGGATAAGAACCTTTAGCAATCTCTCATTGATTTTGTCGTCCTTGTAAATATCAATGGTTCTCCATTGTTTGCCTGTGAGTCCGCTATTGAAGAGCTTGTCAGGATCTGCAAGGCTCGCTCCCTGAGAGAAGGTTAGCTTTACTTTTTCCTTGAAGGCATTGGCAATACAGACTATCCCATCGTGGGACCATGCTGCAGTTCCCATCCATTTCCACTCCTCTACTATATCGGGATCAGCTTCATGGATAATCCTCCTAATACTGGCAAACGTGGTGCCGCGCCAATCAGTGAGATTAGCAATTAGGTCGTCAATAAGTTCACTTGCGTTCATGTTCATTACTCTATTACCTCCTAAATTACACAATGTCATGTGCCGAATCAACATCGGAATGTTTCTCTTTTAGAGGTTCTATGAAATATGTTCATAACATGTTTACTCGACAGCACTGTACACTTCAACCGGCTCTGCCATGCAATCTGGGTCACTCCCCAATTGGGTACTGGTCTTTCAACCGCGAAGACTCTTCATGTTTTATGGCACGACATTGCCTGCCGCGCGGTAGATTTCGTACCACTCTTGCCTTGTTAATTCAAATGTGGACCCTTTGCAGATATCTTTCAGTCGAGCCGCGCTTGTTGTTCCGACAATGGGCTGTATTTTTGCGGGGTGGCGTAGAATCCAGGCAATAGCGATCGCAGTATTCGGCACCCCTTTGGTCTTGGCGAGTTCATCGATCTTGAGATTGAGTTCCGGGAACTTCTCATTATCGAGAAACGCGCCTGCGAACATACCATACTGGAATGGCGACCATGCCTGAATGGTAATGTCTTTCAAGCGGCAATAGTCGAGAATGCTGCTATCCCTGTCAACGGCACTGTCATTTTGCATGTTCACGTTCATGCCGTTGCTGATCATCGTCGCGTTGGTAATGCTGAGTTGCAGCTGATTAATGACGAGTTTCTGATTCAGGTACCTGTTGAGCAATTCAATCTGCATAGGTTTTTCATTGCTTACGCCAAAGAATCGGACTTTCCCATTGTTGTGCAGGATGTCAAACGTCTCAGCCACTTCTTGTGGATCTGCTAATGCGTCGGGGCGGTGGAGCAGCAATACATCAACGTAATCGGTATTCAACCGTTTTAGGCTGCCATCGACCGATTCCAGAATATGCTCTTTAGAAAAATCATAGTAAATGTTGCTTCCATCGTGCTGGCATATGCCACATTTTGTCTGGAGCAGTATTTTTTCACGGACAGCCGGACTCATGTGAATTGCCCGTGCGAACAACTCCTCAGACTTACCGCCGGCGTAGATATCTGCATGGTCGAAGAAATTGATGCCTTCGTCCAAAGCAGTCTGAACAAAAACTTCCGCTTCCTTGCCAGATAG
>NZ_QXIU01000164.1:0-2134 GCF_003570935.1 Candidatus Cryosericum odellii | reverse complement strand
CCATCTTGTGTCAAGGAGACCGTATAGATTCTGTTGCCATAGCGAACAAGTGCCTGGATGTTGGGATAGAATGGTAGCGCCAGTGCCTACTTCAGTGCAACCGGCGAACAACCGCCGCTACCTTCTCAGTTTAGTGTAGCAGTATTGGCAAATGTAGTTATGGGAAGGGACCAAGAGAACGAGCGAGCGATGGTGGGACTCGTTTGACCTATGGCAAAGCAGGTCTAAAATTGGCCTTGCGTTGATGCGGTGGCGCAGAATCTGTCTGTCGAGCTTATATCGGTTTTCGGGGGGAATACATGGAGATCATCAAGGGACTGCACACTATAGACGACACGGGCTTCGTCAATATCTATCTCCTCGTTGAGGAGAATGGGCTGACGATTGTTGACACAGGAATGCCTGGAAATGCCAAAAAGATTGCGGAGTACGCCCGTAGTGTTGGTTACAAGAGCACCGACATCAAAACAATCGTCCTTACCCATGCCGACTTGGATCACAGCGGAAGCGCCAAGCAGTTGAAGGAGCTTACTGGTGCAGAAATTGCGATCGGAGTCCTTGATGCTCCGCGGGTTGAGGGAAAAATGGAACTAAAGGCTGCAAAGGGGCTTTCTGCCATGCTGTTGGGGGCTGTGTCGAAGTTTGGGAGGTTCGAAACGTTCAAACCTGACATTCTTCTCAAGGAGGGCGACCGAGTGGAAAGTCTTAGCGTTCTTGACACGCCAGGTCACACCGATGGGAGTATATGTCTCTACCGGGAACGTGCCTTCATGTTCGTCGGGGACGCCTTGAGGGGAGATGACAATGGCGGCGTACAACCTCCCTCGGACAACATGACCTACGACATCGAGAAGGCATGGGAGTCTATCAAGAAGCTCTCCCACTTCGAGTGCGATATCATGCTGCCTGGACATGGAAAGCCTGTCATGCCAGATGCATCGAAGAAGGTAAGGGAGCTCCTGCAGAAACACTATTCCTAGATCAAATTGAAAAAGGAAAAGCCAAAAGGCGAAGAAAGGACAAGACTCAGGTGCCAAGTCTCACGGTGGAAGACGCACCCCAATTCTTGGTGCAAACCTTGTTTCCTGTACGGTGCATGTCCAAGCGAACTCTCCCGACGTCTCGAACCCAGCGCCCGGTCGGCACCACTTCCGCATATGAGATTCTCAGGTATTGCCCAAGACACCATAGAGCATTGTGGTCATTCACGTCATTGCTTACTTCATTAGTTGTTTCGAGGTGGGTAAGGAAGTCTGTAATGAAGTCCTCAAGTGTTTGTCCCGTTTCTCCTTCATAGGCCTCCGTCTGCAATATCTGCAGATACTCACGAGGAGACCAGCCTGTCTCCAGTTGTCTTCTGCCTCCCAACGTCCTTCCCTGGCCCTGCTCGGGCATAATAGTCAGATTTTCGACTAATCCCACAGACCAGCCTGGAACAGCACAAATCCGCCTGCTATTGACTACCTCCAATTTGGTCTGTCCCCGATGGTTGCTTGAGTATTCCTGAGGGAAGTATACGAGATCATCTCCATCTAGTGCTTGTTCTAACGTATCCCACAGCCAGACTTGTTTCTCGGCATTGACACGAACAGGCACCAAAGGATCAGAAGGAGAACGTCTGGTCTGATAAATCAGTCCTTCTGCCGCGTGTCTGACAATGGCTGATCTCATCAGGCCAATAAGTCGTGAAGCGGGCATTGCGATCGGCGTCAACTGAAGCTGAGTAAAGCCTTGTTGCATCTTCCTGTCAACCAATTCCTTGTTGCGTGCAAATACCTCTTGCAGCTGTTCGTGAGTTGGTACAGGATACTCCTTGCCGTTGATTCCGATCACCCCTGGACTTCCTGATCGTGGGAGAAGGATCAGAATTCCTGTTCGGTTCAATGCCGCAGTGGCGCGAGCATACTCCTTCTCAAAAGGGAATGAGTCTTCGGGGGGGCGAGTACCCCCTGGTTGTGCTATTCCATTGGTTGCCTGTCTAGCCATACAACCCATAGCTCCTGGATTCTACCGGACCAGATCATCAACTTGAACTTCCAATGCTCCAGCATTCTTTCGCATTGTCTCAAGTGTCGGATTGGCAATTTCGCCGCTTCCCCTGTAGGAGCGTGGCCTATTCTTCCAGTTTCCTGAG
>NZ_QXIU01000163.1 GCF_003570935.1 Candidatus Cryosericum odellii | reverse complement strand
TCGTCGAGGTCGGCGAAGAACAGAGCGATATTGTTGTCTTCGAGTGTCGCCAACCGAATGTTCTCGTCAAGGACCCTCTCGAGAAAGCGCCTGTTGGACAGTCCTGTCAGGCTGTCGTGTTCGGCCAGCCAGGAAGATGCGAGAGCGGCCTTCTCGACCTGCTCTTTCTCTCCCGATATGGTCTGATTCATCTTATTCAATCGGATCATGATGCGTGCGTTCTCGACAGCAATCGCGGTGAACGAGGCGATCGCCTCGAGCATCTCGATGATGTCATCCGAATATGCGTGGTCTCGGGTACTCTGCACTGTCATGACACCAACAATATCATTCTCCCTGAACAGCGGAAGATACAGGATCGTCTCCGACGTGACTGGCGTCGACCCAAACGAAATGATCGGATGATCGCCCAGCGCTGACCGCGCCTCATCTGACGTTGCATAGTAGAGGACGCGCTTCTCCCGCACGCAGAGCGCAGCAAGACTGGACTCGTCGCTCAGAAAGACCGACGATGCCTTCTGCAGGACACCAGACTCGATCAATCCAGGAAACTCGATCACGCCAGACTCGGGGCTATAGATGCCAAATCCCAGCAACTTGAGGTCGATCGACGTTGAGAGCTCGTTCCACATCCGCGTGAGGATGTCCCTGGGTTCGAGGCTCTGCGTGAGACTCCGCCCGATACTAGTCACGGTCCGGAGGCGCTCGTTTGCGGATTCGAGCCCCTCGCGTCGAACCTTTTCGGCTTCGGCTTCGCGCTTCATTTTCTCAAGCTGATATCCTGCCGCCATCCCGGCCAAGATCCTGATTGCCTCCGAACTCGACCATGTATGTGCCGCTTCGACCGATTTCAGAAGGTCGTGATACGCCTCGTCGAAGCGATTCATGGCTGCTTTCGCAGTGGAGAGCGATTCGAGAGCAGGGGACAGCAGATCTCCCATCTTGTGGCTGTCGGCTACCTCGACCGCCATCTCAAAGTGATGGGTTGCCTCTTCCAGACGGCCAAGGCTCAGTTCGATGCGCCCACAGGCAAGGAGCGAGGCTGCCTCCTGAAAGGGGAAACCACAACTCCTGCTCAGCCGGAGAGCCTCTTCGATGACAGCAAGCGCTTCGGCTTCGTGACCACGATCCGCGAGAATGGAACCGAGACGAACACGCGCTTCCACCTCGGAGAGTGTATTGCCAACCATCGTAGCAGTCTCGAGACTTCGGCGGTACGACCGTTCTGCGTCCTCTGTTCGACCGCTCCTGGACTGTGCTTCTGCGAGGTTGTAGTAGACGTCGATGGCATATCTGCTTTCGCCGGCCAGTTCCGGGATGAGCCCCTCCGCCTCCAACTCAAAGGACAGCGCCTGGGCGGCATCCCCCATAAGAAGGGAGGCCTCCCCGAGGTTGATGAGGAAATGGCCTGTATCACTCTTCAGACCCATTTCCCTGGCCTTCTTCAGGCCCTCCGTGAACTGCTCTATAGCATCATGGTACCGTCCGAGTCGCGAGAAGATCGCCCCATATCCATTGCGGAACTTGATCACAAGGTTAGGGAGATTGTGCTCCTGGGCAATCTGGTCGCCATGCTCGAATTCTTCCATGGCATTGTCATACTCACTGAGGTTGTAGAAACAGAAGCCCGCGAGGTACCGGGACAGGCCCTGCCAGTATGGGTCGTTCGCATCGCCGGCTTTCACGTAGATCTCGTCTGCCACAGCTTTCGCCGCGCGGGCGTCCCTGTCAGACAATGTAAAAGCCTTGTCATACTGCTGCTGCAGTTCGTCCCGGAGAGAGTCCCCCAGACTGCTTCCGTCACATTCTACGTATTCACCAACATCCGTTTTCATCGGTTCAGTATATCGCTACTGGCGTTTTGTCCATGATGCCATAGTAGGGGATGCACTCCTGATGCGCGTCTATACTCATCTTTTGGTTCCCGCCTCCGCAGGAACGGGAGAACCAGGGCTCCTCAGGAAGATCCCGTCGCGAGTTGATGCGCGATAACACAGACCTCCGCCGGGTCCTGCAACGTATGCAGTCCCATGCCCACCAGATCGGCCCCGGCACACCGGAACTCCAGCACATCATCGGCAGTCCACGCTCCGCCCATCCCGATGATGGGGAGGTGTGTCAGTGAACGGACAACCAGGAGCTTGGCGAGGGTCAGAGGCTTGAGCGCCGGTCCCGAGAACCCTCCGGTGACCCGGGCAAGGAACGGCTTCCCGGTCGCCACATCGAAGCGCACGGCCTGGGGACAGTTGAACAGTGTGAGAACATCGATGCCTGCCTGCTCGCATGCGCGCACAGCCCCTGGCACGTCGGGGACCTCGAAGGGCAACTTGGCGGCAATAGGTCTGTCCGGGAAGGCGTGGCGCACTGCCATCGCGACATCACGAATGGCTTGTGGATTGACTCCGATGACACCACATGACGCTTCCACGTTGGGACACGAGAGATTGAGCTCGAGGAGGTCGAACTCCTCAACGCCGGCAAGCGTCCGCGCCATACCCTCGAACTCGTTCACGGTTTCGCCGGCGATCGAGAGAAACAGATGTGTCGGAAACGGCAGCAGGGTCGGGTATACCGTGTCCAGGAACGCCGCGATCCCTGGATTCTGCAACCCGATGGAGTTGATGAGACCAAACCCGGTGTCCACCAGACGTGGCGGCGGATTGCCGATGCGGGCATGGGGTGTGACCGTCTTGACCGTGAACGCGCCCAGGGCCGTAAGGTCGTAGTGTTCGCGCAGTTCGGTCCCAAAACCGCCGGGACCTGCAGGGATGATGACCGGACTCACGAAATCGAGACCGGCAACAAAAACTGTCAGACCTGCCATGTCCACGACACCTCCCCCTCGGGGAACACCGGCCCGTCGGAACAGACCAGCGCCACGCTGCCGTCCCGCCGCCGGACAGGACAACCCTTGCACAACCCCTCACCACACGCCATGCGCTCCTCCAGGGAGACCCAGACGGGACCACCTCGGTAGCGGTTGGCAAGCACGCGCAGCATGGGTGATGGGCCGCACGCGAACACCGGACCTGCACTGCAACCTGCCAGGAACGCGTCGGTCACGAGCTGTGGGTTCACCGTGACCACCGTCCCGGCCGGAAGGAGCGGGGCCAGGAAGGCCCGTTCTGTATCACTCGCGACCCCAGCGTAGAACCCGGCCACCGGGCGTGACGCTGCCACGAACAGCAGCGGGGCCACACCGCATCCTCCCCCAACAAGGAGCGGTGCAGGCAACTCAGGAAACCCGTTGCCCAGCGGCCCCTTGATCTGAACCGTCGCACCCGGCTGAAGCCGCAGGAGCTGTTCCCATAGCAGTCCCTTGCGCCGGATGAGGAAGCTCGTCGTGTCGGCCTCGCGGTCCTGCGCACAGATCGAGAACGGGCGGGGGACAACAGGCCAGTCCCCCACCTTGAGCATCGCAAACTGGCCTGGGCGCACGTCCACGCGCCAGTCCACTGCGAGAAGCAGCAGAGAGCGGTCAGTGGAAAACGACATCTGCCGGATGGTGGCGTCTATCACGCGAGCCTCAGATATTCATGATGAGTCGACTCTTGGTCTCCATCTCATCCGTGCGGGGTCCATAGGAGATATACGTGATGGGCACGTTGACCTGTTGTTCAATAAACGTCATGTACTTGAGGAAGTTGACGTCATCGGTCGTCCGCCAGCCAGGCAGCTCCTCATAGACGGGCTCGGCGGCGAAGAAGTCGTGCGAGATCGACGGGACGTCACGCACGACCCCGTCGATGCGGTAGCCGGTGCACACGCGGACGGTCTTCAGCCCATTGAGCACATCGGCCTTGGTGATGACAAGACTGGTGAGTCCCGACCGGATGGCAGCATACCGCAATGCCGGCAGATCCAGCCACCCGACACGGCGTGGGCGGCCGGTGGTAGCGCCGTACTCTTTTCCCCGCTCGCGAATGCCCTGTGCCACGTCAGTATCGTCTTCGCTGGGGAAGGGACCCTCTCCCACACGGGTCGTGTAGGCCTTGAGGACGCCGGCCACGTCGTCCAGCTCGAAAGTCGAGAACCCGACCGACGAGACACCGTGGGCCATGCAGGACCCCGAGGTGACAAACGGGTACGTCCCAAAGTCCAGGTCGAGCAGCACCCCCTGCGCTCCTTCGAACAACACCGACGTGCTGCGGAAGACGTGCGCCATGTCGACCGCTCCGGTAACCTGAACTCCCAGCTCCAGCAATCGGTCCCGTTGTCGCATGAGGAGGCCGGCAAGCTCTGCAGGTGGCATGGAAAGCTGGCCTCGATACAAGTTCTGCTTGATCACCCAGGAGTTCTCCAGCCGTTCCATCAACATCTTCTCATCAAACAGGTGACACAGCTTGATCCCTTCGCGGGACGCCTTGTCGGTATAGGCTGGTCCGATGCCGCGGCCGGTCGTGCCGATGGGCTCGGCACGCATCGCTTCCAGCAGCTGGTCCTGCTGCTTGTGCCAAGGCAGCACCAGGAAGACTTCCGGGTCGACGGCGAACTTGGCACCGACGCCGGGGAAATCCTTTGCCAGCACTTCGACCTCTGTCACCAGCTGCTCCAGGTCGACGACCATACCGGCCCCAAGAAAACCGCGGCCTGCTCCGTCGGGCAGGATGCACGGCAGCAGGTGATTGACGTACTTCTTGTCCCCCACATAGATGGTATGGCCTGCATTGGCGCCCCCTGCGAAGCGGACGATCCAGTCGAAGCCCCTGGCGAAGTAGTTGACGACCTTGCCCTTGCCCTCGTCGCCCCACTGGGCGCCGACCACTGCGACACGTTTCATGATCGTTCCTCCTTTACATTATCCAGGCCAAATCGCGCATAGACGGGGCCGATGTTCCTCAGGTAATACTGTGGGTCAAAGAGAGCATCCAGTTCTGCCGGGCTCATCAGTGTGGTGATACGTGGTTCCGCCAGGCAGAGCTGGTGAAAGTCTGCGTCACCCTCCCATGCTGCCAGGGCAAGGTGCTGGACGAGTGTGTATGCATCCTCGCGACTCATCCCGCCATGCACCAGAGCCAGCATGACACGCTGCGAATACACGAGACCATGCGACGCCGCAAACGTCGCCTGCATCGCCTCGGCATCCACGACAAGCCCGCGCATCAGCCAGATGACACGATCAAGCATGTAATATGTGGTCATGACTCCGTCGGGCAGGATGACCCGCTCCACTGACGAGTGTGAGATGTCACGCTCCTGCCAGAGCGCCACGTCCTCAAAGGCTGCCGTCATGTAGCCTCTCAGTAGACGCGCCATGCCACAGAGGCGCTCACAGACGATGGGGTTCTTCTTGTGGGGCATGGCGGACGACCCCCGCTGGCCGACCTTGAACGGTTCCTGCGCCTCGTGCACTTCGGTGCGCTGCAACAGCCGGACCTCGGTCGCCATGCGTTCGACCTGGGCGCCTACCAGGGCGAGAGCGGCCATAAATGCCGCGTGCTGGTCGCGTGGGACGATCTGGGTAGAGCATTTCGCTCGCCGCAGCCCCAGGCTCCTGAGAGCAATGTCCTCAACACGCGGGTCAATGTTGGCGTAGTTGCCGACTGCGCCTGAGATCTTGCCGCAGGCCACTCCATCTGTCGCTGCCGCCAGCCGCTCCTCGTTGCGTTCCGTCTCGGCGAGCCAGGACAGGAACTTGAGTCCAAAGGAGGTGGGTTCGGCGTGAACGCCGTGCGTACGGCCGACGGTCACCGTCGTCCGGAAGCGCGATGCCTGCCCGGCCAGGACACTCCTCAGTTCGCCCAGCTGGGCGAGGACGAGCTGGCCCGACAGCTTGAGCGCAATGCCCAGCGCCGTGTCCACGACGTCCGATGAAGTCATCCCCAGGTGGAAGAAGCGGGCGTCGTCCCCCATGTCACGGGTGGCCGACTTGATAAACGCGATGACGTCGTGGTCGACGGTCGCCTCGATGGCATGGATGTCCTCCACGTCTACCACTGCCGTACGGCGGACGCGGTCTGCCGTTCCGGCGGGCGCCACACCCAGTTCCTCATACGCCGCAGTGACCGCGCATTCGACCTCAAGCCAGCGCTCGTATTGCGCCTGCTCGGTCCAGAGGTCCCGGACCGGCGGAAGTGCATACCGTTCGATCATGTCTGTTCACCTTCCCTCGTTGCGTCCATTCCGGACGCGATATCTGTGCGCCACTGCGCACCCTCGAAATGGATGGCGCTGACGCCCGCATATGCCCGCGTGCGCGCTTCGGCCATGGTCGCACCGATAGCTGTGATCCCCAGCACCCGACCCCCCGCTGTCACCAGTTGATCATCTTCCTGCCGTGTTCCGCCGTGGAATACCATGACGTCTTGTGGAACTTTGTCCAGCCCGCCGATGATCATGCCCGTGACCGGCGCCGCCGGGTATCCGCTCGAGACCATCTGGACGCAGACCGCTGTCTCTTCCCACCATTCCAGCCGCGCATCTGCCAGCCGGCCCTCGGCACACGCCACCAGCGCCGGCACCAGGTCCCCCTGGATCCTCGGCATGAGGACCTGGGTCTCCGGGTCGCCGAACCGGCAGTTGAACTCCAGGACCTTGACTCCGTCCTTCGTCACCATGCAACCCGCATACAGGACTCCGCGGTAGTCGATCTGCTCATCGGCGAGTCCTGCGAGCATTCTCAGCGCAATATGCTCATACGCGTCACGCTGGACAGCGGACGTCACGTCCGGCACCGGAGAGAAGCTGCCCATGCCACCCGTGTTGGGTCCCACGTCGCCGTCCCCCACGCGCTTGTAGTCGCGCGCTGGTGCAAACGGCAGGACGGCCTTCCCATCACAGAGGAACAGCAGAGAACACTCGCGCCCCGTGAGAAACTCCTCGAGCAGCAACGAACCTCGACCAGCCAGACTCTCGATGGCCGTCACAGCCTCACCCCGTGTTGTCGCGATGACGACGCCCTTGCCGGCGGCCAGACCGTCCGCTTTCACAACGAGTGGAAAACCCATATCTCCCACATGTGCCAGTGCGGTCCCCGCATCTTCGCAACGAATTCCACGAGCCGTCGGGATCCCGTGCCGTTCGCAGAACCCTTTGGCGAAGGATTTGCTCCCCTCGAGCCGTGCCCCCGCCGCTCCTGGACCAACGACCAACAGACCTCGGGCACGAAGAACGTCGGCGATCCCCTTCGTAAGTGGTTCCTCCGGCCCGACGACGACCAGACCGACCCTGTGCTGCACGGCGAACTCGGCCAGTCCAGACGTGTCATCCGAACGCAGTGGAATGCAAGTCGCACATTCGGCGATACCCGCATTGCCGGGTGCCACCCAAATACGTTCTACTAGGGGGCTCTGCCGGATCTTCCATGCCAGCGCATGTTCCCTTCCACCACTGCCAACGATGAG
>NZ_QXIU01000162.1:1762-3702 GCF_003570935.1 Candidatus Cryosericum odellii | reverse complement strand
TCTTGGTCTCCATCTCATCCGTGTGAGGGCCGTAAGAGATATACGTGATGGGCACGCTGACCTGTTCTTCGATAAACGTCATGTACTTGAGGAAGTTGACGTCATCGGTCGTGCGCCAGCCAGGCAGCTCCTCGTAGACGGGTTCGGCAACGAAGAAGTCGTGCGAGGTCGACGGGACGTCACGGACAACCCCGCCGATGCGGTAGCCGGTGCACACCCGGACGGTCTTCAACCCATTGAGCACGTCCGCCTTGGTGATGACAAGACTGGTGAGTCCCGACCGGATGGCAGCATACCGCAATGCCGGCAGATCCAGCCACCCGACACGGCGTGGCCGGCCGGTCGTAGCGCCGTACTCTTTTCCCCGCTCGCGAATGCCCTGTGCCACGTCCGTATCGTTTTCACTGGGGAACGGACCCTCTCCCACACGGGTCGTGTAGGCCTTGAGGACGCCGGCCACGTCGTCCAGCTCGAAAGTCGAGAACCCGACCGACGAGACACCGTGGGCCATGCAGGACCCCGAGGTGACAAACGGGTACGTCCCAAAGTCCAGGTCGAGCAGCACCCCCTGCGCTCCTTCGAACAACACCGACGTGCTGCGGAAGACGTGCGCCATGTCGACCGCTCCGGTAACCTGAACTCCCAACTCCAGCAATCGGTCCCGTTGTCGCATGAGGAGGCCGGCAAGCTCTGCAGGTGGCATGGAAAGCTGGCCTCGATACAAGTTCTGCTTGATGACCCAAGAGTTCTCGAGCCGTTCCATCAACATCTTCTCATCAAACAGGTGACACAGCTTGATCCCTTCGCGGGACGCCTTGTCGGTATAGGCCGGCCCGATGCCGCGGCCGGTCGTGCCGATGGGCTCGGCGCGCATGGCTTCCAGCAGCTGGTCCTGCTGCTTGTGCCAGGGCAGGACCAGGAAGACTTCCGGGTCGACAGCGAACTTGGCACCGACGCCGGGGAAATCCTTTGCCAGCACTTCGACCTCTGTCACCAGCTGCTCCAGGTCAACGACCATACCGGCCCCCAGGAAACCGCGGCCTGGTCCATCAGGAAGGATGCACGGCAGCAGGTGATTGACGTACTTCTTGTCCCCCACATAGATGGTATGGCCTGCATTGGCGCCCCCTGCGAAGCGGACGATCCAGTCGAAGTCCTTGGCGAAGTAGTTGACGACCTTGCCCTTGCCTTCGTCGCCCCACTGGGCGCCGACCACTGCGACACGTTTCATGATTGTTCCTCCTTTGCATTGTCCAGGCCGAACCGCGCATAGACGGGGCCGATGTTCCTCAGGTAGTACTGTGGGTCAAAGAGAGCATCCAGTTCTGCCGGGCTCATCAGCGTAGTGATGTGTGGCTCCGCCAGGCAGAGCTGGTGAAAGTCCGCGTCACCCTCCCATGCTGCCAGGGCAAGGCGCTGGACGAGTGTGTATGCATCCTCGCGACTCATCCCGCCACGCACCAGGGCCAGCATGACACGCTGCGAATACACGAGACCATGCGACGCCGCAAACGTCGCCTGCATCGCCTCGGCATCCACGACAAGCCCGCGCATCAGCCAGATGACACGATCGAGCATGTAATAGGTCGTCATGACGCCGTCGGGCAGGATGACCCGCTCCACCGACGAATGTGAGATGTCACGCTCCTGCCAGAGCGCCACGTCCTCAAAGGCCGCCGTCATGTAACCCCTCAACAGACGCGCCATGCCACAGAGGCGCTCACAGACGATGGGGTTCTTCTTGTGGGGCATGGCGGACGACCCTCGCTGGCCGACCTTGAACGGTTCCTGCGCCTCGTGCACTTCGGTGCGCTGCAACAGCCGGACCTCAGTCGCCATACGCTCGATCTGGGCGCCCACCAGGGCGAGAGCGGCCATGAATGCCGCGTGCTGGTCGCGCGGGACGATCTGGGTAGAGCATTTCGCCCGCCGCAGCCCCA
>NZ_QXIU01000162.1:0-1719 GCF_003570935.1 Candidatus Cryosericum odellii | reverse complement strand
GACAGGAACTTGAGTCCGAACGATGTGGGTTCGGCATGGACCCCGTGCGTACGGCCGACGGTCACCGTCGTCCGGAAGCGCTTCGCCTGGTCGGCCAGGACGCCCTTCAGCTCGGCCAGCTGGTCAAGCAGAAGCCGACCGGAACGCTTGAGCGCAATACCCAGCGCTGTATCTACGACGTCCGATGACGTCATCCCCAGGTGAAAGAACCGAGCGTCGTCCCCCATGTCGCGGGTGGCCGACTTGATAAACGCGATGACGTCGTGGTCGACGGTCGCCTCGATGGCATGGATGTCCTCCACGTCCACCACTGCCGTACGGCGGACCGCGTCCGCCGTTCCGGCGGGCGCCACACCCAGTTCCTCATGCGCTGCAGTGACCGCGCATTCCACCTCAAGCCAGCGTTCATACTGCGCCTGCTCGGTCCAGAGGTCCCGGACCGGCGGAAGTGCATACCGTTCGATCATGTCTGCTCCCCTTTCCTTGTTGCGTCGACGTCGGACGCGATATCTGTGCGCCACTGCGCACCCTCGAAGTGGATGGCGTTGACGCCGGCATATGCCCGCGTACGCGCTTCGGCCATGGTCGCGCCGACGGCCGTGACTCCCACTACCCGGCCCCCCGCTGTCACTAGTTGATCGTCTTCCTGCCGTGTTCCGCCGTGGAATACCATGACGTCTTGTGGAACTTTGTCCAGCCCGCCGATGATCATGCCCGTGACCGGCGCCGCCGGGTATCCGCTCGAGACCATCTGGACGCAGACCGCCGTCTCCTCCCGCCATTCCAGCCAAGCATCCGCCAACCGCCCCTCGGCACACGCCACCAGCGCCGGCACCAGGTCCCCCTGGATCCTCGGCATGAGGACCTGGGTCTCCGGGTCGCCGAACCGGCAGTTGAACTCCAGGACCTTGAGGCCGTCCTGCGCCACTATGCAACCCGCATACAGCACTCCGCGGTAGTCGATCTGCTCGTCGGCGAGCCCTGCGAGCACGCCCAGCGCAATATGCTCATACGCCTCACGCTGGACAGCGGACGTCACGTCCGGCACCGGAGAGAAGCTGCCCATGCCACCTGTGTTCGGTCCCATGTCACCGTCCTCTGCACGCTTGTAGTCGCGCGCAGGTGCGAATGGCAGGACAGTCTTCCCATCACAGAGGAACAGCAGGGAACACTCGCGACCCCTGAGAAACTCCTCGAGCAGCAACGGACCTCGGCCAGCCAGACTCTCAATGGCCGTCACAGCCTCACCCTGGGTTGTCGCGATGACGACTCCCTTGCCTGCGGCCAAGCCATCCGCTTTCACAACGAGTGGAAACCCCAGATCACTTACGTGTCCCAGCGCAGCCCCCGCATCTTCGCAACGAATTCCACGAGCCGTCGGGATCCCGTGCCGTTCGCAGAACCCTTTGGCGAAGGATTTGCTCCCCTCGAGCCGTGCCCCCGCCGCTCCTGGACCAACGACCAGCAGACCTCGGGCACGAAGAACGTCGGCGATCCCCTTCGTAAGTGGTTCCTCCGGCCCGACGACGACCAGACCGACCCTGTGCTGCACGGCGAACTCAGCCAGTCCAGACGTGTCATCCGAACGCATCGGGACACAGGTCGCACATCCGGTGATACCAGCATTGCCGGGTGCCACCCAGACACGTTCTACCAAGGGGCTCTGCCGGATCTTCCATGCCAGCGCATGTTCCCGTCCACCACTGCCAACGATGAGGA
>NZ_QXIU01000161.1:3059-4489 GCF_003570935.1 Candidatus Cryosericum odellii | reverse complement strand
ATATCCATGGGCGCAGTCTAGTGCCGGAAGTGCCGTATGCCGGTAAACAGCATTGCGATGCCTGCTTCGTCCGCGGCAGCAATCGAGTCCGCATCCCTGACGGATCCCCCCGGCTGGATAATGGCGCGAATTCCTGCAGCGGCCGCTGCCTGGACAGAATCCGCAAAGGGAAAGAACCCGTCTGAAGCCAGCACTGCCCCCAAAGGAGGAGTCGTCGCCTGCCGGATGGCGTCTTGCAGTGCCCAGATGCGGTTGGTTTGTCCAAGGCCGACGCCGATCGTCCCCCCGCCTTTGGCCAGGACGATTGCATTGGACCTGGCGTGTTTGACGACTCGCCAGGCAAGCAACAGGTCTGCCTGTTCCTCAGCAGTCGGTCGACTGAGCGTAACAACCCTTGGTTCGTCCTTCAGCAGCAGCACGTCCCGGTCCTGTACCAGGAGCCCGCCGCGCACGTCACGCAGCGCAACCTCATCCTGTCCTGGCGCAACCACGGCCACTTGCAGAACCCGCAGGTTCTTCTTCCGTCCCAGAATCTCGAGTGCATCGTCTGTGTACTCCGGGGCAAGGATGATCTCGAGGAAGAGATCGGCCATCTCCGCCGCCAGCGGAGCATCAACGGTCCCGTTCGCGGCGACGACACCTCCGAAGATAGAGACCGGGTCCCCGTCGCGAGCTTTTCTCCAAGCTGTCATCAGGTCGGGACCCGTGCCGACGCCGCACGGGATACCATGCTTCACGGCAACGACAGTCGGCATGCCGCTAGGAAATTCGGTGAGACAGGCAAGCGCGGCATCCGCGTCGCCGATGTTGTTGAAGGAGAGCTCCTTGCCGTTCAACTGCTGCGCCGATGTTACTGATCCGGCAGCGGGGACAGGGTCCACGTAGAGGGCGGCGGCCTGATGTGGATTCTCCCCGTACCTGAGCTGCTGCTGCCGATCCCATGTGAGCGTGAGCTGCTCCGGGAAGCGGACGCCCAGCCGGTCCCCGAACCACCCCGCAATGAACGCGTCGTATGCAGCTGTATGCCGGAACGCTCGGGCAGCCAGCTCACGCCGTGTCGCCACGCTCGTATCTCCATCCTGTTCGAATTCGACCAGGACACGGCCATAGTCGGCCGGGTCCACGACGACCGTGACGGCTGCGTGGTTCTTGGCGGCTGCGCGGATGAGCGACGGACCTCCGATGTCCACCTGTTCCACGGCTTCGTCCCATGTGACGCCGGGGCGCGTGACGGTCTGGCGGAACGGGTACAGGTTCACCACGACGAGATCGATCGGGGTCACACCGAGTTTTGCAATCTGCTCCATGTGCGCGGGCACGTCCCTGCGCGCAAGGATGCCGGCATGCACCGCCGGGTGCAGTGTCTTGACGCGCCCGTCCAGGCATTCGGGAAAACCGGTCACGTCACTGACCGCCGTCACCGGGACCCC
>NZ_QXIU01000161.1:0-3018 GCF_003570935.1 Candidatus Cryosericum odellii | reverse complement strand
CTTTCGCCCCTGAACGGACAGTCGCCCACTGCAGTACAGTGCCACGGCCTGTGGCAGCAGCCGGTGCTCGACGACGAGCACGCGCGCGGCCAGTGTCGCCGCGTCATCCGTATCGAGCACGTTCACCGCCTCTTGCAGAATGATCGGCCCGGAGTCGGTCCCTTCGTCGACGAAATGCACGGTCACACCGGTCAGTTTCACCCCGGCGTCCAGAACGGCCTGATGCACGTGCTCTCCATAGAAACCACATCCACAGAAGGCCGGGATCAGCGACGGATGGACGTTCATGATGCGGTTCCGATACGTCGTCACCGTCGCGCCGCTCACGATACTCAGATACCCCGCAAGCACGATAAGGTCGACTCGGTGCTCCGCCAGAGCGGTTGCGAGGGCAGTGTCGTACGCAGCCCGTCCAAGTTCTCGCCTGTCGATCAGCAGTGCCGCGACACCATGGCGGCGTGCCCGTTCCAGCACAGGCGCAGGCCTGTTCGCGATGACGATGGCCACGGCGGCATCCGGTATCTGTCCCTGTTCCACTGCCGTCATGACCGCCTCACAGTCAGTACCATTGCCCGACGCCAGGATGGCGATGCGTGTCATCGGCACAGCTCCACGCCGGGTTCCCCGGGAACGATGCGACCGACAGCACGCGCCCCGTCGCCGGCAAGAGCCTTGCACACACTATCCACGGAAGCCTCCGGAACGATGAACACAAATCCCAGACCCATATTGAACGTCTGGTAGCGCTCCTGTTCCTCGAGTATGCCCAGTCGCGTCAGCCAGTCGAACACAGGGGGTGCCTGCCACGTATGGATGTCCAGTTCTACCCGCAGCCCTTCCGGGATGACACGCGGGATGTTGCCCAGGAGTCCGCCCCCGGTGATGTGCGCCATCCCTCCGATGGAGGCTGCTGCACGTGCCCGCGCCGCCGCGTCCACATAGATGATCGTCGGCTCGAGCAGTTCCTCTCCAACCGTACGGCCGAGCTCGGGCACATACGTACCGACGTCCAGATGGTGCTGGTCGAACACGATGTGCCGCACGAGCGAAAAGCCGTTGCTGTGCAGTCCAGACGATGGGAGACCGACAAGGACGTCGCCTGCATGCACGGTGTGTCCATCGACGATATGACTGCGGTCGACGAGTCCCACGCAGAACCCGGCAAGGTCATACTCCTCGACGGGATAGAAACCCGGCATTTCGGCCGTCTCGCCGCCTACAAGCGCGCAGTGTGCCTGACGGCAGCCTGCCGCCACTCCCCCCACGATCTCGGCGACGCGCTCCGGCACCAGTCGGCCGAGAGCGATGTAGTCCAGGAAGAACAGGGGGTCGGCCCCCATTGCTGCCACGTCGTTGGCACACATCGCGACGCAGTCGATCCCTACCGTGTCGTGGCGACCGGTCATGAACGCTATCTTGAGTTTGGTCCCCACGCCGTCGGTCCCGGAGACGAGCACTGGTTCGGCCAACCCCGTCAGGTCAGGCTGGAAACAGCCCCCGAACCCGCCGATATCCCCGAGGACACCAGGCGTCACCGTCGAAGCGACAGCTTTTCGCATCAGGTCGACTGCACGGTCACCGGCAGCAATATCTACGCCCGCCTGCTGGTAACTATCTCGTTGCATGCTCCACCTCTGCCTGTTCAAGCCCCAACTTGTCTCCCTCGTCGGGGACCTCCATGGGATACTGACCGCTGAAACATGCGTCGCAGCTTCCTTTCCCCCCGACTGCTTCCCGCAGACCCTTGATGCTCAGGTACGCGAGCGAGTCCGCGCCCACTCTTCGGCAGATTGCGGGGGCATCCAGACCGGCAGCGATCAGCTCACCACGTGACGGCGTATCGATGCCGAAGTGGCAGGGACACACGATCGGCGGAGACGCCACGCGCAGGTCGATTGCCACAGCTCCCGCCGCCCGCAGTTTCCGGATGAGCCGCAGGATGGTCGTCCCTCGCACAATGGAGTCGTCGACCAGCACGATCCGCTTGCCACGGACAACATCCACAAGGACACTGAGCTTGAGGTCGACGCCTGCCGCCCGAAGTGCTTGTTCAGGCTGGATAAATGTCCGCCCGACGTAGCGATTCTTCACAAACCCCTCGGCAAATGGGATCCCTGACGTCTCGGCATACCCGACTGCTGCCGATATGCCTGAATCGGGCACCGGGACGACAATGTCGGCGCGCGCCGGCGCTTCGCGGGCGAGCAGACTGCCGGCACGCTTGCGCACGACGTACATCGTACTGGCTCCCATCACACTGTCTGGGCGCCCGAAGTAAATGAACTCGAAGATGCACAGGCGCTCCGGCCGCGCCAGTCCCGACGGGTGGCTCATTACCCCGCTGCGACTCAGTGTCACAACCTCGCCCGGCTCGACGTCCCGGACCAGTGTCCCACCGACAGCGTCGAAGGCACAGCTCTCGGAGGCCAGGATCCAACTATCTTCGCTGCGCCCAATGCTCAGGGGACGGATACCGTCCGGATCGCGCACGCCGATGAGCGTGTCAGGGGTCATGATGACGAGGGCGTAGGCGCCATTTATGACGCGCATGGCGTTGTATACAGCCTCCACGATGTTTCCCGTGTCAGCCCGCGCCACCAGATTGGCAATGAGTTCGCTGTCGATGGATGTCTGGAAGATGACGCCCTCCTGTTCCAGCGTTGNNACGACCAGTGGCTGTGCATTGACGACCAGGCTGCGCCCGCTGGTCGAGTACCGGACGTGTCCGCATGCCATCGACCCGGGAAGTGTCGCAAGGCGCTTCTCGTCGAAGACCTCCGACACCAGCCCCATTGCCTTGTGGTGCAGGATCTCGTTCCCTGTGCTGACGGCGATCCCCGCGCTCTCCTGGCCCCGATGCTGCAAGGCATAGAGACCATAGTAGGTGGCACGGGCGGCTCGGGTCTGCGGACCGCCGACAATGCCAAAAACCCCACATTCCTCGTGCAAACCGCTCATATTTCTCATATGTTCATCACCTGCGGCAGCGAGCCGCTCCAGGCGGCGGCAAGATCGACA
>NZ_QXIU01000160.1:3433-6299 GCF_003570935.1 Candidatus Cryosericum odellii | reverse complement strand
CACATTCCTCGTGCAGACCGCTCATACTTCTCATATGTTCATCACCTGCGGCAGCGAGCCGCTCCAGGCGGCGGCAAGATCGACAACCGGCGCGCGGACGAGTGATTTGCCTGAGACGTCGATGTTCAACAGCGCCCCACCTGTCGTCCCCAGCACGGCGAGCGGGACACCCATCTCGACGGCCGCGTCCACAAGCGCCTGCAAGTCGCCAGCTCCGACCGTGACGACGATCCGCGATGGCGCCTCGCCGAAGAGGAGTGCATCCGGACGTATCCCAGCCGGCAGGGAGCAATCGGCTCCCGTCTGCCCACTGATACAGGACTCGGCAAGCGTCACCCCGAGACCTCCGTCGCTCACGTCATGCGCCGACCGGATCAACCCACGGCGTATCCCGGTCAGACACAGCTCCTGAACTTCTTTCTCGCGCTCCAGGTCGAGAAGTGGAACACGCCCGGCCGTCCTGCCCGTTGCCAGCCGGACATACTCACTGCCGCCGAGCTCATCCGTATTCGCGCCCAGCAGAACCACGACGCTGCCCGATTCGCCAAACCCCTGCCGACAGATGTGGGCAAGATCTTTGACCACACCGACCATGCCGACGACAGGCGTGGGCACGATCGCCGACGCGCCGGTTTCGTTGTAGAAACTGACGTTACCACCGATCACGGGGATCCCCAGCTTCCGGCAGGCCTCGCTCATGCCCTTGACGGCCTGGCTGAACTGCCAGAACACCTCCGGTTTCTCGGGATTGCCAAAGTTGAGACAATCCGTGAGGGCCAGCGGCTTTGCACCGCTGCAGACCAGGTTCCGTGCCGCCTCGGCCACTGCCATGGCTGCGCCCGTCGCCGGGTCCAGCAGGCACATCCGTCCCGGCCCGTCGATCGTCAGGGCTATGCCATGGTCTGTCCCTCCCACACGCAGGACAGCAGCATCCGATCCGGGCCCGATGACCGTGTTGGTGCGCACCACGCTGTCGTACTGGCGGTACACCCATTCCTTGCTAGCGATGGTCGGCGTCCCCAGCAGTGCCGTCAACGTTCCAGTCCAGTCGTCCTGCTGCGGCAGGAGTGTCACGTCCAGGTTGAGCAGGTTGTCCTGCCATGCCGGCCGCACCGCCTCGGGGTGCCGGAGAGGCGCCTGTTCCGCCAGTGCCTTGGCAGGGACCTGTCCCACGATAACATCCCCGTCGCGAATCGTCAGCATGCCATCGTCCGTGACCCGCCCGATGACCGCGGCGTTCAGCCCCCACTTATCGAAGATGCGCTGTACCTCTCCTTCACGTCCCTGGCGCGCAATGACCAGCATGCGTTCCTGCGACTCCGAAATCATGACCTCGGCAGGGACCATTCCGTCCTCGCGACGCGGTACCAGGGCAACGTCCAGATCTATTCCCACCCCACCCTTGGCCGCCGTCTCGCAGCTTGCCGAGGTAAGTCCTGCCGCGCCGAGGTCCTGGATGCCGACCACCGCGTCAGTCTGGAACAGCTCCAGGCATGCCTCGAGCAACAGTTTCTCGAGGAAGGGGTCACCCACCTGAACGGCGGACTTGCGTTCCTGCGAAGCAGCCGTCAGGTCCACCGAGGCGAAACTGGCGCCGCCCATGCCGTCCCGGCCCGTCGTTGCGCCGACGAGGATGACGGCGTTGCCGACTCCTGTGGCTGCGCTGCGCTTGATGTCCCCATGCCGGATGATGCCAACGCACATTGCATTTACCAGACAGTTGCCCGTGTAGGAGTCGTCGAACCCGACCTCGCCCGCCACCGTCGGGATGCCCATGCAGTTGTCGTAGTCGCCGATCCCTTTCACAACGCCCCTGAACAGCGAGCGCTGCCGAGCTTCTTTGAGGTCACCAAATCGCAGCGAGTCCAGCATGGCGACGGGCCGCGCTCCCATCGTGAAGATGTCCCGGATGATACCGCCCGACCCGGTGGCCGCCCCCTGGTACGGTTCGACCGCAGAGGGGTGGTTGTGGCTCTCGACCTTCATGACGACCGCCAATCCATCTCCGATGTCGACGATGCCGGCGTTCTCGCCCGGCCCCTGCAGCACCGCCGGTCCCGTCGTGGGAAAGAGGCGCAGCAACGGGCGCGAGGTCTTGTAGCTGCAGTGCTCGCTCCACATGACGCCAAAGAGATCCAGCTCCAGATCTCCGGGCTCGCGCCCGACGAGTTCGACGATGCGCGCGTACTCCGCATCTGTGAGGCCCACGCGTGCAGCCCGTTCAGCACCGGCAAGTTTCATGCTGCCTCCTTTCGAGTTCCTGAACCATGGACTGCAGGATGAACAGGCCGTCGGTCCCACCCAGCAACTCCTCCGCCGCCCGCTCGGGGTGGGGCATCATGCCGGCCACGTTGCCCTGTTCGTTGATAATGCCTGCAATGTTCGCGACCGAGCCGTTGGGATTGTGCCCCTCGTCCACCGTGCCGTCCGGAGCGCAATAGCGTAGGATCACCTGCCCCCGCTGTTCCATGGCGGCCAGCGTCGCCGGGTCCACGGCATAGTTGCCGTCGCCGTGGGCAATGGGCAGTCGGAGCACCTGCCCGGCCCGGCAGCGCCGTGTGAACGCGGTGTCTGCATTCTCGACGCGCACCGGCACGGTGTCACAGATGAAAGCCAGGTCACGGTTGCGCAGCAAAGCGCCCGGCAACAGCCCTGCTTCGGTGAGCAGCTGGAAGCCGTTACAGATGCCCAGGACCATGCCTCCCCGGCCGGCAAACCGGACCACCGCCTCCATGAGCGGTGCGAACCGCGCGATGGCTCCCGGCCGCAGGTAGTCGCCGTACGAGAAACCGCCCGGCAGGATCACACCGTCGAAGCCGGACAAGTCCGTCTCACGGTGCCAGACATAGGCGACATCCCTGCCAAG
>NZ_QXIU01000160.1:0-3411 GCF_003570935.1 Candidatus Cryosericum odellii | reverse complement strand
GAGCGCCGCGAGCGCCGCCACGCGGTCACCCTCCGGCAGCTCCAGGTCGATGACCTTGCCCACCCGGACCGCCCGGACATCGGCGAACCCGAGCGCGTGAAGTGCCTGTTCCACGGCCGTCCCCTGAGGGTCGGCGATCCCCTTCTTGGGACTGATCAAGACGCGGCCCTTCATTGCGCCCTCCCGGTCAACAGTCGCCCAAGGACTTCATGATAGCCTTCCTCGACACCACCCAGGTCGCGACGGAAGCGGTCCTTGTCCAGCTTCTTCCCTGTGGCACTGTCCCAGAAACGGCAGGTATCCGGCGAGATCTCGTCGGCAAGAAGGATCGCACCATCTGCGCGTCCGAACTCAAGCTTGAAATCGACCAGAGTGATGTCGGCTGCCGCGAAGCGTTTCTGAAGCAATCGGTTCACTTCCAGCGCCAGTCGCCGGAGGGTTGTCACTTCGACGTCCGTAGCGGCGCCCAGCGCCCGGATGTGGTCCTCGTTCACCAGGGGATCTCCCAGTTGATCGTTTTTGTAACTGAACTCGATGACCGGCGTCGCAAGTCGTGCCCCTTCCGCAATACCCAGACGCTTGCTCATCGACCCTGCGACGATGTTGCGCACGATCACCTCGAGGGGAATAATCTGCACCCGCCGCACAAGCATCTCCCGATCACTCAAACGCTGGATGAAATGATTGCCGACGCCGGCTGTCGCGAGCATGGCAAACAGGTATGAGGACATCTCGTTGTTCATAACCCCCTTGTCCGCAATCGTCCCTTTCTTGACGCCGTTGAATGCTGTCGCATCGTCCTTGAACTCAATGATACAACGTGTCGGATCGTCGGTGGCGTACACCCGCTTGGCCTTGCCCTCGTACAACAGTTCCTTGCGTGTCATGCTGGACCTCCCTGTTCAGTCTCGGCTGTACTGCAGTAGTGCTCACGGATCGCCTTGTCCTTGCTGCCCACCTCTTCCGCCAGGTGTTGTCTCTCCTCCACAAGCCGTGCCGCGACCCGCGCATCCCCCAGTCCCACGATCTGTAGCGCCAGCAGAGCAGCATTCTTCGCACCGTCGATAGCGACCGTCGCCACTGGCACGCCGCTCGGCATCTGCACGGTAGCAAGCAGAGCGTCCAAGCCTCCCAGACCAGGCGTACTGATCGGAACGCCGATGACCGGCAGGGTCGTGGATGCGGCCAGAGCTCCCGCCAGATGGGCGGCCTTGCCCGCTGCCGCTATAATGACTTGCACGCCGCTGGCACGAGCGCCCCGAGCAAACTCCAGAGCCGCCTCGGGCGTGCGGTGCGCCGAAATGACACGTGCTTCCCAGCTCACTGGAAAGGAACGGAGCACGGCAAACGCCTGCTCCAGGACGGGCAGATCTGCGTCACTGCCCATGACGATGACAATCTGTGGCATGATAGCCTCCTCGTTGGTATGCGATCACGAAATGGAAAAACCCCGGTCGCCTGGATTCAGGGCAGCCGGGGTGGTTTTGTCTGGTTGGTATGAGGTCGGAGTCTTTCCCGCGATTGAGGGACAGACCCCACTGTCTCATGGCAGTGGTACCTGGAGAACACGCTGATCTTCCCGCAGGGGATGGGGTAAGGGTGAAATTCGGGTGACGGTAGTGGTCGCTGATTGTAGAAGTTCAGCTAAGACCATCAAGCGTTCTCCTTTGAACAGGTGGCTCACTTCTCCACCCGGAATGGTGACATATGTATCTTACCCGGCGTCTTCCGCGTTGTCAACTCAGACCGTGAATGTCCCGTAACAGGGGTTCGAGCATCCATCCATGTTGCAGAACCACGTTTCCGGGATGAAGACACTGTGAATACATGGCCGCCTGTTCCGTCGTTCCCCAAGGAGGAGGGAACTCACTCTGGTCGTCTGGCATGAAAAAGCGCCGGACGATGAACGCCCGGCATGAAAGCACCCTTCGCATTGGACTAACATGCTCAGGGAATACGCCCTTCCCATTGGACCAACATGCTCAGGGATGATTGTTGTTCAGTTAAAACGTGGAAGACGTTGCCTTACGGCTTCTTCTCCTCCATCACCAAGGTTTCGATGATGTCGTCGACCTTGAAGTCATTGAAGTTCTGCACGCCCATGCCACACTCATAGCCCTTGAGGACTTCCTTGGCGTCTTCCTTGAAGCGCTTCAGCGAGGAGATGCTGGAGTTGGCATACACGACGACGGCATTGCGAACAACGCGCGCCTTGGCGCCGCGGATGATCTTGCCATCCTCAACCAGGCAGCCGGCGATGGCGCCGACACCGGTGATCTTGAACACATCCTTGATGCGGGCGCGGCCCTGAACGATCTCTTCGAAGACCGGTTTGGTCAGCCCGGCGATCATCTTGTCGATGGAGTCGCCCAGTTCGAAGATGAGATCATAGGTGCGGATCTGAACTTTCTCGATCGCGGCGACCTTGAGCGCTTCGGCCAGAGGGACGACATTGAAGCCAACGATGACAGCGTTGCTGGCGGAAGCCAGCAGAACGTCGGACTTCGTGATACCGCCGGTGCCCTCGTGCAGGATCTCGAGCGGAATGGTCTTGGTCTTGACCTTCCTCAGCTCGAACTTGACGGCGTCCAGTGTGGAGAGCGCGTCGGCCTTCAGGATGAGAGTGAGTTTCTTCTTGTCCAACGCCTCTTCTTCGTTGAACAACTCGTCCAGCGTCAGTGGCTTCTTCTGTTCCTGCGCCAGGAACGCAAGGCGCTCCTTTTGCCGTTTCTCGTCGATGATCATGCGGCACGAGTCCACGTCTTCCACCATATGAAAGACCTCGCCGGCCTCGGGCAGTTCCGACAGACCCATGACCTCGATGGGCATGAGCGCTTTCGCTTCGCGCAGGTTCGCGCCTGCCTCGTTGGTCATGCGCTTGATCTTGCCCACACAGTCGCCAACGCGGATATCGTCACCGACATGGAGTGTTCCGGTCTGCACGAGCAGGCGAGTCAGGACGCCGATGTTCTTGTCGACGCGCGCCTCGATGACAGAGCCCGACGCTTCGACGGAGGACCGGGTCTTGAGTCCTGCCATCTCCGCCTGCAGGAGGATCATGTCCAGCAGTTCGTCCACACCCTTGCCGGTCTTGGCCGACACAGGAAGGAAGACGGAGTCTCCACCCCAGTCATCGGGCTGCAGACCACGGTCCGCCAGCTGTTGCTTGACGCGCTCGGGGTTTGCCTCGGGCTTGTCGATCTTGTTCATGGCAACGATAATCGGGACCTTGGCCGCCTTTGCGTGGTCAAGTGCCTCGAGGGTCTGTTCCTTGACACCTTCTTCGGCGGCGACGACCAGGATGACCACATCGGTGACCTGCGAGCCCTTGAGGCGCATCGAGGTGAATGCCTCATGGCCGGGAGTATCGATGAAGATGATGGTCTTGCCCTTGACCTGGACCTCGTAGGC
>NZ_QXIU01000016.1 GCF_003570935.1 Candidatus Cryosericum odellii | reverse complement strand
CCTTACTCTCTACCAGTACCTTTTCACCCATTGGAATACCCCGTGATTTGGCTCATTCACAGCCTCCAGCAGTGCCGCAGCATGATCTTGATCCCAGAATGCATACCGGCTTTCTTCGTCCCAGTCTTTGGCAATCATCCAATATACGGCAAATTGAGTATCGGCTCTAATCTCCTCATTGAATTGAGGTCTAAGTCCCGCAGTTGACAACAGACTATAAAGATTGTGTGTGTAAATCGCTTTGATGAGCTCCTTGTCTGGAATCACGTTTGGCAGCATCTGCTTTGCTATGCAAGCCTTGAGCGCCAACTCGACAGCATAACCAGCAAGGTAGTAGGCCGATGAGAGACGATGGGCTTGAAGCAAGAACAGCGCGCCTTCCAATCGAACCTGCGCGAGTTTCTCAAGATCGCTCTTTGTCAGCATAGAGATCATCCCTGTATCTAGGCATCACAACAACAGTACTGATTAGCATGACACGTGGAGTTCTGGCTTCCTGCCGACCCGTGTGCATTTGACATTCATTCCCAATAAGCAAATGTTACTGCGGTCTTGGCCAAAATGCAAGAGCTCTGCAGTCCGCTTCGAGCGAATGTGAGAAGTGATGAGAAATGTCATCTAGGATGGTAACGGAGCCTCTTAGTTCTTGAACCATTTCCACTACCCATATATCGTTCAGCCGCGTTTCCGTCGCCGTTGTCACGGCAGCTAGCGCTCCACGACATGCAGACAGCATGATGAACCATGATATACTTGGCAGATGGAAACAGAGGGTGTTCCAAGCGTCAAACAAGAAACAGACGTATCAGACGTGAAAGGTCATCGGGAATCCCTCAACTTGCGAAGGCAATCAGGCAGTTCTAAAGGAGGAACACTAGCATGGCTGTGACGTACTATNNGGAGCCTCCAACTACCAGATCGTGGGCCTCGAAGCAGCCATATCGGGCATCACCGACGCTGTTCATGAAGCCCTGACAGCTGCGGGTCTTTCGCTACCGCAGATCGAGCGTGCCGTGTTCGGACTGTCCGGCATGGATCTACCTAAGGACCGCGAGATGCTTAGTGCAGCTCTGACCACCACATTCCCCGGGCTGATCTTCGACCTCGTCAATGATACGTGGATCATGCTCAAGGCAGGAAGCGACAAGGGCTGGGGGATTGCCCTGGTATGCGGCGGAGGCGCCAACGCATGTGCCTGCAGCCGCGAGGGAACCTGGGTCACACTCCGGAGTCTTGGCTACGAGAGCGGCCTGCGAGGCGGCGGACTGGACATGCTGAGAGACATCCTGCACTATGCGTTTCTTTCCCACGACGGGACAGGGCCGAAATCCGTGCTGGAGCAGGCGGTATTGAACGTGACCGGTGCACCCGACTATGATACGCTGCAACTCCTGTTCCTCGAGGCTGTACAAGACACGGCAGGGCACGGAGAGCTGCTGCATCGGGCTCTGGCCATCGTACCGCTGGTCTTCGACGGCGCGACGGCCGGCGACGAAGTATGCAGGCGTATCCTCATGCTACAGGCAGAGTCTCTGGCGGAGGGGATCACGGGGCTGGTCCACAAGATGGGCTTCGAGCATGAGGTCGTCGATGTCGTCCTGGGTGGCTCGGTCTTCGGGGGCGGCAATCCTGCTTTCATCGACAGGCTGACACTCCTGACTCATGAAGTCGCTCCACTCGCACGGCTGCAGCCGCCACTGCTCGACCCGGTCCTCGGCGCATACGTGATGGCGTTGCAGACAATGGGCAAGTTTGACGCGATGACCACCTATGCGGTTCTCGCCGGCCAGGTGGTCTAGCAAAAACAGGCGGGACTGCTACACTGCGAATATGCCTCTGTCCTGAGGCTGTGCTGACTCGACCGCGTCAACCCAGGACCGAGGCAATTTGTCTGGGTCTGAAGAAGATGGCTGAGGCGGCTGGAGTCGAACCAGCAATTCATGGCTCCAAAGGCCACTGTCCTACCATTAGACGACGCCCCAACATGCGGCTGTACTGCAGTATTCTAGTGCCGCCTCGGGGGGCTGTCAAGAAGAGCGAGGCGATGAATTGTCGACATTGACGAACGCCGATGAAGGTCCCTCCTCCCTGGGAAACGGGCAGCCGACGCTCGAACAGTCTGACGCCCTCAAGCTTGTCGCCATCGTCTCAATGACCATCGACCACGTGGGAGCCATTCTGCTGCCACAGGTGGGCTGGCTCCGCATCATCGGGCGCGTGGCTTTTCCGCTCTTCGCCTACCAGTTGGCCGCCGGATATCTGCACACGCACAACCTCTCCCGTTATGTGCTCAGGCTTGCCATCTGGGGTCTCATCGCCCAGCCGATCTACATGATCGCGTTCGGCGTGCGCCCGTGGACGCTCAATATCTTTGGCACACTGCTATTGGGACTGCTGGCTATCTGGGGATGGGATCATCGCCGGTGGTGGGCGGTCGTCCTTGCACTGAGCGTGGCCGCCATACAACTCTGGCTGCCGGCCGTTGGTCCGGATTATGGCCTCTATGGCGTTGTATTGTGTCTGACCAGCTTCGTTCTCTTTCAACACAGAGAGCAGCTCGCCATCGGACATGGACTCCTGCACGTGCTCGCCGGGATCCTGTTCTGGCCGTCCCAGGTGTACGCACTAGCCAGCATCCCATTCATCCTCTGGCCACCCCGGTT
>NZ_QXIU01000159.1 GCF_003570935.1 Candidatus Cryosericum odellii | reverse complement strand
GTCACGACAGGCGGGCGCGTCTCGAAGGACTTCATGAACTTGTCCGATGGCGGGGCATAGTTCTCGCCGAGAATACGGGCGAGGTAGTCGGCGTCGTCGGGGTCCAGCAGACCACACTCGCGCACCGGGATACCATTCTTGAGCATCATGGTGTTGAGCTCTTGCTGCTTGAGGTCAAACTGCTTGGCAAAAGCCATATAGGTGACAGACTCGACAAATGCTTTGGACTTCTCTACGGTGATGACAGGTTCGACGGGTGCGGGCGTAAGTTTCTCCTTTTCCTTTTCAGGTGCAGCCTTGGGGGTCGCCTTGGCTGCCTTTGGGGTCTCGTTCTTGACCTCCGACGAGGCGGCCTTCTCCTTGTCAACAATCTCCTTGACAAGGATTGCTGTTTCCTCTTCGATCGTACCGACCACACCCTTCGCCGGAATCCCCAACTCAGCCAGGATCTCCAGCATGCGTGCCGACTTCAGATTCAGTTCTTTAGCGAGCTCATAGATTCGTACTTTCTTCATGCGTCTCACCTGCCTCATGGGTTGGGGCCGCTTGCGGCTGCCCTTCCTCTATCTGAACGAGTTCCACCTTCGCGTCCAATAACCGCTCTACGAGCCGGACATTGACCCCGCCCTTACCCAGGGCGACGGGGAACGCCTCAGCGGTGGCGTGCACCACGAAGGTGCCGTCCTCCGGCCTGCGTTCTGCGTCCAGCACCTTGGCGGGGCTGAAAGCGTTGATTGCGTATTTCGCGGGATTTGGATCATATCTAATGACATCAATGTGCTCAAACGCGATCTCACGCGATACTGCACGAATGCGTCCACCCATCGGCCCAATGACTGCGCCCACTGGATCGATCTTAGGATCGCGGCTGAAGACGGCGACCTTTGCGCGTTGGCCCGCCTCGCGGACGATACGCTTGACCTCGACGAGACCTGAGCCGACCTCGGGGACCTCCAGTTCTATGAGACGCTGGATGAAGTCCGGATGTGACCGTGTCAGGACCACGCGTGGTCCCTGCAATGACTTGTCGACCGACAGGATGAGCGCCTTGGCGACACCCTGAAAGCGCAGCCGTTCGCCGGGAATCTGCTGATCCTTCGGCATGATTCCCTCGCACCGGGCAAGGTTGATAAGCAATCCCTCTTTGTTCTGGCGCAGGACCTCGCCGTTGACCAGAGTGCCCACCTGTGAGTGAAAGCGCTCATAGACCAGGTCGTTCTCACGTTCCTTGATCTTGTCATCGATGAACTTGCGTGCCTTCACAATCACCGCCAGGGGGAGCTGCTCGATCTTGACCTGGATGAGCACGTCATTCCCGGTCTTCGCATCTGGCTCCGCCTTACGGGCGTCCTTCAGCGTGATCTCACTGTCGCTGTCCGTGACCTTGGCCACAACCGTCTTGCGCGAATAGAGCCGGACAAGGCCGGTACCCGTGTCAGCCTTCACCAGGAAGTTGTCTTTCTGGTACTGCTGCTGGTATGCCGCCTCGAAGGCTTCCTTGATCGCCGTCACGATGTATTCCCTGGAGATTCCCCGTTCCTTCTCCAGCTCATAGATGGCACTCTGGAGCTCATCCCTCATACGCACCTCCCAATATCTCGTCCCACAACGAGATCTTCGTCACCTGCCGCATATCGAACGCACGGTCTACACCGAGCACCATCACGTGCAGGCTGTCCCCACTCAATGCTCCCAGCGTTCCGATGATCGACTCCCTGGATTCCTTGGTCGCCACGCGCACGAGCCTGCCGGCGAAGAGCTCCAGCTCCCGCGCCGTCTTGAGAACGCGGTCTAGTCCGGGGCTTGTCACCTCGAACGCAGGCAAATAATCGTCGCCATACAACTCAATGAACGCATGACTGATCGCCCGGCTGACGCTCGCAATCTCATCGACCGAGATGTCTCTCCCCGGCGTCATGAGCACAACGCTCGCCATGCCCGGAGCGTTCTCGATGGCGACGAGCGTGGTATTGCTCTTCGCCACCTCCAGCAGCACAATATCCTCAAACCTCGTGTCCATACATCTCTCCATGTGAAACAAAAAAGTGGCTCGCTCGCGCGCCCACTTTTCGCTTTCCACTAATATGAAACGTCCGAAAGCAGGGCTTTCGGACGTCATGTCGCTCAGTTACTTGTCACGTTCATGACATTACGCTAAATAGTATACCTATGAATGTCGGAATGACAACCTCAATTTCCTTTACAACTTGGCGAGACGCTCGGATCCGCCGTTACGAGTAGTCTACCCCGCTGGGGCCAAGGATCTTGGCAAGTCCCTTCAGGAGCGCGGGTGTAATAGTGACCCAGTGCTTGTTGCCGACTTCCAGACAGTGCTCGGTTCCGTTGCGGTAGAGGATGCGCCAATGCTCTTTGCCCGGATAATGGTGCGTGAGGAGGAGAACATCCTTGAGTATCTCGCTGTTCACCTGTTCTTCCGTCATTCTGAGCTTGAGCACTGGATGGGTCACAGAAACGAGCTTCGAGCCTTTTGCCTGTTCGGGCGTCACGAAGTCGATAAATTTCCTGGCCGTCAGAGACAATTCGTCACCATCCATGCGCACGTTCGCCTCCAGGACGATGGCTCCCTCGCGGTCGAAGCACGGCTGGAACTGCCCGAGGACGTACTCGAACACCATCAGCTCCACCTTGCGGCTGTCGTCCTCGAGCGTGCACTTACCGTAGGGGTGACCTGCCTTGGACTTGGCGGTCTTCGCGGATGTGAGCAGGCCCATGACCGTGACGGTGGATCCGTCGTCACAATCCGCGCAGTCCGAAACGCGCTTCGCGTTGTACTTGGCCAGGAGTGACTCGTACTGCTGGAAGGGGCTGCAGAAGCAAAAGAACCCAAACGCTTCCTTCTCCATCGCCGCCGCACCCGCTGTATCGCACGAGGAAGCGGAGGCCCCGGGTTCGCCCACCGACCCGCCAAACAGGCCCGTCGTCGAATCGTCTACAATCGGTGCCTTGCCGTTCTGGTTGTTGAATTCCCTGAGAACGGTCACCCGGTCCTCACCCAGGGTCTCGAACGCCCCGGCCTTGATGAGACATTCGACGGACTTTCGGTTGACCTTGCCACCACCGGAACGTCGCTGAAAATCTTTGAACGTCGAATAGGCGCGGTTGGACCGCTCCTCCATAATCTCGTCGATCGCCTTTGAGCCCAGGTTCTTGATGGCAAGCAGACCGAAACGGATGCCCTGAGAGCCGTCAGTCTGTGTCTCCACCGTGAACAGCTTGTCAGATTTGTTGATATCCGGTGGAAGGATGGGGATGTTCTTGCTACGGCACTCGGCGACCAGTTCCTTGAGACGATCTTCGGTATCGATGCCCGAATTCATGAGGGCCGTCAGGTACTGAATGAAATAGTGGGTCTTGAGCCACGCCGTGCGGTAGACCATGATGGCGTAGGCGACCCCGTGGGACTTGTTGAACCCGTAGCCGGCGAAAAAATCAATAAGGGCAAACACGTCCTCGGCGGTCTTCTTCGGGACGCCTTTCTCGATCGATTTCTCGACGAAGACGGCCCGTTGTTTGGCCAGAATGTCGGCCTTCTTCTTCGACACGCCCTTGCGCAGAATGTCTGCTTCCTGCATCGTGAACCCGGCCATGCGGTTGGCGATCTGCATGATCTGTTCCTGGTACACGATGATACCATAAGTCGGCTTGAGGATGCCCTCAATGCTCGGATGGTAGTAGTTGACCTTCTCCTTGCCATTCTTGCGGTCGATGTACTTCTGGATACCACCGGCCTTGATGGT
>NZ_QXIU01000158.1 GCF_003570935.1 Candidatus Cryosericum odellii | reverse complement strand
AGAGACGATCCGGAGCGAAACAGAGCTTCGGCGAGCACAGCCGGCGAGAGAGAAAATAACAAGCAGCAGAGCGAGGCCGAGCGCCAACCCCCGAGCACTTTGGTTCAAGGCCCCCGAGCACTTTTTTCCCATGCAAGGGGCGCTTCTAAGGTGCGCTTCTGCCCTGTGAAAGGTAGTCCTTTTCATCATGATTCAACCTCTCGGAATTCGAGTCACATGCCCTCCCATCGTCGTTCGCGTGTCGAGCACGGACACGAAAGCGTCCGGGGCCAGCTCGGCAAGCGAGGCATTGAGAAGTGCTATGTTCTTGCGCATTGTGGTCGTCAGAATAATCATACGGTTACTGTCCATGCCCGACCCTGAGATCGTCGTGATGCCAAAACCCCGGTCACGCAGATGATACGCCAGTCGATACGGGTTCTCGTTGGGAATGATCAGCCAGGTCTGATTGCCGATAGCCAGCTTCTGTTCCAGCCAGATACCAAACAGCGCTCCCAGTGAATAGCCAATGGCATAGCCGAGCATCTTGTAGATAGTCATACTGCTCAGAACCCGAGCGAGGCTAACTAGATAGACGTTCACCTCGAGAAACCCAAAGATGAACGTGTACAGGCGGCGTCCCCTGACCAGGAAGTTTGTGAAGAGAGTCGAAAGAGCCACGTCTACGAACTTCATGATGAACACGATCAGGACTGACTCGGCTACCACCCAAAACTGCGCCACGCGAAACCTCCCGTTCCTATACTGCCGAGTTCAAGTATAGTGCCCGCTGACCGCCGCACAAGCTGAAGTACGCGAAGGTCGGCGCGTGGGAGTCGGATATTGAAATGTTGCGCTGCTGTGGATAACATGTGAACAGTGTGGATAGAATTGTCATCCACGCCTCTCGGCAAAGGAGAGTTTGTGGCTCGACCGTTGCGCATTGAGTTTCCAGGTGCTGTCTATCTGATTTCCGACGTTGCTCGTGCTGGTCGATCCATCATGCAGAGCGACGACGCTCGCTTGCAGTTCCTCGCTGACCTCACGACGGTGGCGACGGACCTGGACTGGCGTATCTATGCGTGGTGCATGTTACCGGACCACTACAGCTTGGTCGTGGAGACACCCCATGGAAATCTCAGCACAGGCATGCGTCGGTTCATCAGCAGTTACACGCGACACGTGAACCGCCGGAACAAACGCTCGGGGCGAGTCTTCCGCGGAGCCTATCGGGCCATCCTCCTGGAACCCGACGTGTGGCTCATGCCGGTCTGCCGCCATGTCGTCCTCCAGCCCGTGGCGTCCGCTGTGGTCGTCACCCCCGAGGAATGGCCCTGGAGCAGTTACCAGGCGACGGTCATGAGCACCCACGTACGGAGTGCCCCGCTTGCCGCCGAGTCTCTACTGTCACATTTCGGCCAAACACAGGAAGAAGCTGTCGCCGCTTATGCCGATTACGTTCGGGCGGGCATCGGCCAGCCGACCCCTCTCGCGCACGTGATGCCGCCGGGCATTCTGGGAACACAGACGTTCGTCCAGGTGGTCACTGAGCACCTGGTGAGCAGGGCGTCTGAACCCTCAGTCGCCGCAATACTTCTGATGCTGGCACGGCCATCCCTGACACAAATCTTCGGGCCCGATGTCAGACGTGAACGCTCACAGCTCCCATTGCGCGTCGCATCAGCTGTCCATCTTGGTTACTCGCTCGTACAGATCGGTGACCACCTGGGCGTCCACTATACGACGGTCAGCCGGTACCTCCGCGCAGCTCCGGGCGGGCGGAAAGAGGTGCCTCCTCCAGTCCACTGAACGACCCTCCCAGACAGCATGAAAACAAGTCCCCGACAGTCTATATAGACTGTCGGGGACTTGTCATCCGAGCAAAACTTCCAGGACTATTTCCACATTATCCACAGATATGTTATGTTTTCGTACCTGATCTACTGGGTGGGGTTAAGCGGGATCACGAGCCAGCAGATAAGATAGACCAGGATTCCCGTCCCCCATGCCATCCCCAGCAACGCCCAAGCGATGCGCACAATGGTCGGGTCGATGTCGAAGTACTCCGCCACGCCGCCCGCCACGCCGCCGATCACCTGGTTCCTGCGTGAGCGGTACAGCCTCCTGGAGGAATCATAGCCGACCCCCGACGAGACAGAACGCTCAGCCTGTGGATGTTGCCATTGGTCCTGGATGGGTCCCTGCTCGCCGGATGCAGCGCTGGGCTGCGCTGGTGCACAGGTGCCGCACATGATCTTGCCATCCACCATCACTACTTCCTCACGGGCCAGCGCCTTCCCGCACTTTGTGCAGACGCCGACTGCTTCTTCATCTGGTCTGTCAAAACTCTTCATTTCCTGATACCTCCCTTGATAAGAACGACCAGTCCGAGCACAAGGAACAGGCCCCCGACTGCCGATTTCCGAATGATGTCGACCACCTGAGCTGAGAAGAGGTCCAGCCCCGAAAGAAACGCAATAGAGCCCGCGGCGACAGCCACGACCCCCCATATCAGCCCGTTTCTCGAAGTCTTGCTTTCAATCGAGTCAAACAGCGTAGACAACAGGATGGAGAGTCCCGCCGAAATCACGGCGGCTCCGACGAAGGTCGTCAGACTGAACCGGATGACCGCCAGGACCTGCAGGAGGACGATGATCCCGACGAAACCAAGCATGGCGCTCCAGAACACCGTTTCACGCGCATCCCGCTGAAAGCCCGTCGCGACGCCGTAGATGCCCAGCAGGACTACAAACGCCGCCAGGGGAACGAGGATGCCAAAATGGTATCCCGTCTGGGGAAACGCCTGGAGCAGGAAGTGGACGCCGAAGATGATGAGCAGAGTGCTCAGGGCCACCCGCCGATCAATGTTGTTGCTGTTCATTGCTGTACCTCCACAAGTTGAATTTGTCCAATTGCATTGTCGATATGCACGACGAGCCGCCGATCAGCTCCACTGGCTGCCGAGGCGTTGAGAAATGACTTACTGCCCTCGGCCACAAATCCCGACGACAGGACCTTGCCCAGGACACTTCCGATGGAAAGCTGTGCTCCCGGTTTGCCGGGGATACGTAGCGTACCGTTCCCCACAGCTGTGTGCAGTGAAACGTC
>NZ_QXIU01000157.1 GCF_003570935.1 Candidatus Cryosericum odellii | reverse complement strand
TCCTTATCGAACGACGACACAGCCACAATGGGGGACTGCAGCTCGGTGGAGAGTTGTGCGATGAGGCCGGACACCTCGTCGACCTGCTTCTGCAGGCTGGCGTACGGGTTGACCGTCGGCACCTTCTGCAAGAAGTCGATGAAGATGGCACAGTGGTCGGTGTGGTGAGAGTCCATGATACCATACGCGACACTGCGAATATGCTCGATCGTATCTTGACGGTCCCCCTCGAAGAGGTAGAAGTTGTCCATGTAGGCTGAAGTTTCCTTGATCCCTTTGTTGAACCGGGTAACGAGATCGGCCTTGTTCCTGATATCTCCCCTCTGCAGGATCAGCGGGTTGATGAGTGATTCCTGTGACAGGACACGAGTCAGGAGGACGTGCTTCGTCTGCTCAAAGGAGTAGTACAGGACCGGGACCTTCTCATTGCGCGCAACGAGCGTGGCCAGTCGCAGCATCAGGTTGGTTTTCCCGCGCCTCGGAGCACCGCCGACCGCGTAGTAGAAACCAGGGCGCAGCCCTGAGATCGCCGTATTGAGATTGTCATACGGGGCGATGCTCATGCCAAGGATCGAAGAACGCCCGGTTTCCCGGGTACGGACCTCTTCGACGTACCGCAACAACTCGTCGCGGATTGGCTCCTGCCTGCTCTGGGACGAGAGGCGCGCCACCTGGCGGAGCTGCTCGGAGATCTCGGCGGCGAAGTCTTCCACGCGCCGCCCCTGTTTCTCGTCATCGGTAAAACCGTTGATGCTGTCGGAGATCGTTCGCAGCTTCCGACGTGCTGCACGCGTTTTTAGCCGGTCCAGCATCTCGACCAGCGTCGCCATATCCTCGCCACCAGCGTCAGTCAACTTGTCCACCAGCGTCGCAATAGCCGGAGTCACATGACGTTCTTCGGTCAGATAGGCCGTGAACAGCGGAAGGTCTATCTTGCCACCTTCCCCATTGTGGTTGGAGCAGTACCACTGAAATGCGTCGAAGACAGCCTTGAGGTCCCCGTCTTCGAACAGCGAAGAGCTCATACCCAGCTTCTGGAGCTTCTCAAGGTGCTGAGGAGCCGCCAGAGCCCCGGCCACCAGCCGGAATTCGGTCCTGTCTGTCGTCATGGTCTTCCCCCTATCGCGAAAATGGCTTGCCTATATAGTAGCCTCCCGGCAAGAAAGCAACAGACCCGTTGACCCCTACCTGCAACGACGTTACGGACGGCAGTTCGGTAAGACTTAACCGCAACTGTTCGACCATGAGCGCCTCGGCCGCCTGGTCCTTGGGGAGAGGAGTCATGGCAAGAGACAGGCGTAGCATCCCGGTGTTGGCTTCCAGAACCATGGAGGTGACCCGGGTGCCGTCTGGGACAAGTGACGCGTCGCCTTTGGGCGGATTCCCCATCTGGGCGATCGATTTCGAGATCATGACACTGCGTGACATGAGCGCCTGCTTCTGTTGATAAACAGTCAGTACCGGGAGTTGATCGCCGTCAACTTCGGTGAGACTGTAGACGGCGAGCGCCGTACCCTCTTCCAGGCTTCCATCCAGCCTGAACAATGGATCAACCGTGTCCACGTGTCCAAACAGTCCCTCCACATTGTTTCCGCCTACCAGGAGCCGTACGCGACTGACGCCCGCGAGTCTTGTGAGTGTGAGGACCAGGGAGTTCTTGATCTGCTCTTCTTCCTGAGCTCCCATACTCAGTTTGAGGACGCTCTCCTCAAAATCGACAGACGCCGTTCGACCGGAGACGGTGACTCCCCGAAGAACATCCGTTCCGGGCAGAGGACTCACGAGACTGGGATGCGTCGGACCCTCCATGAGAGCGCGTGTAGCCTGAAGTGCCAGCTGAGAGCGTGTCAGTCCAGTTGGCAGTGTGCGGCGTTCAACAACATAGCGGCCGTCGCCGCCCACAAAATACAGATCGACCGGTTGTCCCTTGTCCAACATGGCATCATTGGCACCAAGCTCTCGCTGAGTCTTGACGAAGGAGAGGAAGGTTCCTGTCGGACGACCGTCGACCGAGAGTTCGATCGAGAGGGCTCCTGGCAGACTCAGCATGGAGTTGACAAGCTGCCAGTAGAGCGCGTTTTCTTCCGCAAACCCCATGGGAGGCTGATCGCGTGACACGCCCAGGACCACGTCGAGGATCCCGCCGGGCAAGAGTGTCGCCCTATGCGCAGTGAAGCCGGCAGGGACAGCAGTCGCAAGCCCTTGTCCCGCGGGCGGCGTACGCAGGAGATCGATGATGCCCGCCACCTGTTCCACACGCCGCGTTGGCAGTTTTGCCACAGCAGGATTGCTGACCAGTTCCTGCGTCGAGGCATCAAGATACCACAAAACCACGGGTGTACTCCGCCCACCGGCCGTGCGAAAGCTTGAGCCGATGACAACGGCCAGAACCAGTGCGAGGATCAGAACAAGCAGTCCCCCATCCTGGGAACGTCGCTTGCCCCTCATCCGGCCTTGTCTGCTGCGGATTGTCATCTGTGAGCCATTTTCTGATTGCCGCTAGTCTTCATTTCGTTTATACTATATCACACAAAACGGATGCACATGGCCTGACAACACTCTGGTGTTCCGTCACAAAGACGGCGGTGTTGTGCCGGTGTATGCGTATGTACGGCCCACGCTGTGGCCTGGTTTTTCTCTGACCGGGGCGTGGTCACTTAGCGCGAGAGCAAAGGGAGCAGAAAATGGAAGAACAACGGTCGGATTCCTGGCAGCACCTGCTCGATATCTTCAGTAAACAACTCGCGCGCCCGACGTTCGAGATGTGGTTCAAGAATGCGACGACGCTCCATGAAGACGACGTTTCGCTCACCATCGGCGTCCCCAGTGAGTTTGCGAGGGATTGGATTGTCAGCAGGTACTACGACGTTATCAAGGAGACGATCGATGCGATCAAGGGTCAACCGACCACCATCGCGGTGGAGGTTGTGCAACAGCCGCCGGAAGAGCTTCCGACCGAACCCGGCATGCTCCAGCACAACAATACATTGATCCTCAATAGGCGCTACAACTTCGAGAATTTCGTCGTCGGTGCAGGAAACCGCCTTGCCTTCGCGGCATCCAACGCCGTTGCGGGCAACCCGGGCAACGTCTACAACCCTCTCTACATCTACGGCGGAGTCGGGTTGGGCAAGACCCACCTGCTCCAGGGTATTGCACACCATATCCTGGCACAGGGCCCGGACAAGAAGATCGTCTACACGACCGGCGAAAAGTTCACGAACGAAGTGGTCAGTTCCATCCAGAACGCCCGGAACAACAACTCCGTCATCGAGAACTTTCACAAAGAGACACGCGGAGCAGACATCCTGCTCATCGACGACATCCAGTTTCTGGCAGGCAAGGAGCGCACACAGGAGGAGTTCTTCCATATCTTCAACGCGTTGTACGATGCCCATAAGCAGATCGTTATCACCTCCGACGTCCTGCCCAAGGAGATCGCCACCCTCGAGGAACGCCTCACCTCACGTTTCGAATGGGGCCTCATCGCGGACATCAGCCGCCCGGACTACGAGACCAAGGTTGCCATCCTGAAGAAGAAGGCCGAGCTGGACAAGATCGACGTCCCCCCGGAAGTGCTGGAATACATCGCCGCAAACATCGGGAGCAACATCCGCGAGCTTGAAGGCGCACTCATGCGCGTCCTTGCAACAGCTTCACTCACCAACGAAGAGGTCACACTCCCTTTCACCGAAGAAACACTCAAGGATATCATCCCGGTTATCAACAAGCCGATCACCATCGACGCCATCATGCAGTCAGTCTCGTCCTACTTTCACATCTCGGTTGCCGACCTCCAGGCCAAGAGGCGCAGTCAAGATATCGCAATGCCGAGACAGATCGCCATGTACCTGAGCCGGGACCTGACCGAAGCCTCTCTGCCATATATTGGTGAGAAGTTTGGCGGGCGCGACCACACAACGGTCATCTACGCCTGTCAGAAGATCCAGCAGGAATTGAAGAACGACGACACGCTGAGAGCACTGCTCGACAGCTTGGTAAAGCAGTTGAAGAGAGGTGTATAACCTGTGGAAAGTTATCCCGACTGTTTCTGATGTGCATAGTGTTGATAACCCGCACAAGTTATCCACAGCTGCGTCCACAGGCGCCAAAAGCCCTGCAACTGTCTTCAAGGAACATACCAACACTACCAAGCGCCTTATGTTGATGATTATAATTAAGAGAGTTCTTTCATACTAAAAGGAGGAAGGATGAAACTCACGACAAAAGCTGAAGGTTTGAGCAAGAAACTGGCACAGCACGCCAAGGTCATCCAGCAGAAAAGCTCGACCTTTACGTCAGACGCCGTTCTCCTTTCTGCAGACGGCACAACGCTTCAACTGACGAGTACTGACCTGACAACGTACCTGGTAAATGCTGAACCGGCCGAAGTCACAGAAGCCGGACGCGCCCTGGTTCCCTTCAAGTTTTTAAAGGATATTATTTCGGCCTTGTCTGGCGAACTCATGATTGAAGGAGACGACAAAAAACTCCAGATATCATCTGGTAAAGCACACTATGATCTGGCGTGTTATCAGATGGATACATTTCCAAGCATCCCGGAGATCAAGGAAGGTCGTGAATATCAGTTCAGCCTGAATGAATATTCCAGTGCCATTGATCGTGTTCTTCCCTGTGTAGAACATAATGAGAAACGGCGCCTCGAGTTTCAGGGAATCTTGCTTGAGCAGACAAAAGACTATTTCCGGTTCGTCGCGACGGATTCACGGCGCCTCGGATATGTTCAATTTGACTTCAAGCGTGAACCGCTGAGAGCAATCGTTCCGACAAAAGTCTTTGAATCGTTCAAGCCAGCTGGTGACGTTCATTGTGTTATTACCGAGGACGAGTGTCTGTTTTCGTCTGGTGATACACAGATTATCTCTCTCCTCATTGGCGCCGAGTTTCCCAACTACAACGACATCGTGCCTCGTGAATGGGAATATACCGTGAATGTCAAGAAGTCAGAGTTGCTGGACGCATTGCGCCGGGTCGGTGCCGTCGTTTTTGGTGGAACTGATGTCATTACACTTTCATTCAAAGAAGGGCGGCTGACTGTTCAGGGCACGGCCCAGGATCAGGGCAATGCCAGTGACGAGCTGGGTTATGAGGGAGAGGCCGGGGGTCTTTCTGTTTCGTTCTTTGGGACAAAACTTCTGGACGGTATTTCCTCTGTCGGTACCGAGAATGCGGAACTGCATATGAACAGTGCTGTTCATCCGGTGGTCATCAAGGACCAGGGAAAGGAAGATTTCCTGTACCTTGTCATGCCACACAAGCAGATGGAGTAGCCGCCCCCTCGGAGGGCAATGTATCTGGAATCGCTTTGGGTACAGGGATTCAGAGCGCTGGCTGAACAGCGTATTGACATCACTGCACCCATCACTGCTGTTGAAGGCAGCAATGGTGCCGGCAAGACGACGCTCCTTGACGCCGTGCATTTTCTGGCCTCTGGAAAATCATGCCTGGGGCTGACAAATGCGGAGCTTATCAGGGATGGGGAGTCCTATTTTGTCGTCGGTGGTAGGTATCGGACGCATGACCCGGTCGCTGGAGGGTCAGTCAGTCATGCGGTGCAGGCCATGTTCACGACGGAGGGGCGTAAGGAACTTCGTATCGACGGTACTGTCTACCATGGGTTCATCCGTCTTATCGGTGGGCTTCGCGTAGCCCAGTTCAACTTTAATTCGCTGTTTCTGGTCAAGGGCATGCCCTCGGTGAGACGCCAGTATATCAATCTCCTGATCGCGTCGTGTGACCGCACCTACCTGGAAGCACTCTCTGCATACTCGGCCGTCATGACACGCAAGAACGCCCTGCTGCGGCAGTCGGGCTCTGGCGTGGCCGATGCGTCCCTGCTGGATCTGTTTGACGAGCGGATTGCTACGCTGACAAACACGATTTATGCGAAGAGGAGATCGGCTCTCGCCGCTGTGGGTCTGGCAATGACACGTCTGATTGCCGACGGGTTGTTTGAACCGCTGTCGGATGTGTCTATTCTCTATGATCCCCGGCCCATTTCCGCCGAATCCATCCGTGCTATCCGGGACCGGGAACTGGCACGGCATGCGTGTCTGGCCGGGTGTCACCTCGACGATTTTGTCCTGCTCCGAGGAAAAAAACAGTTGCGGGACTCGGCATCACTGGGTGAGGCGAAGCTGGTGGCGCTGCTGCTTACCTTTGCAGGTGCCGAATACATACGCATGGTCACGGGAGAATACCCGGTGCTCCTGCTGGACGATCTGGAAGGCGATATCGACATGCCGAACCTTGATCGGCTGTTTCATCTCCTGGCGAGGTTTGAACAGGTCTTTATCACAACCTTTGATGTTGCGCGTCTTGGAGGCGGACTGAACGCTACGTCCGTACGACTGTGAGAAGAAATGATAACAGTATGGAGCGCATCGGAGAGGTTATCGACGAGATGCGGCGTACCGGTCGCCTCGACAAGGGCATCAAGGTTCAGTCACTGGGTGAGGTCTGGCCAGCGGTCCAGTCTCTGTGGAGTGAGCGCACCATCGGCGCGTACGTCGCCCGTAACTCTCATCCTGCTCAGTTCAAGAATGGAACGCTGACGATTCTCTGTGCCAATTCATCCATCATGCAGGTCTTGTCTGAGCAGAAAATCCTCATTGTAGAACGCTTGAATGCTCACATGGGAGGCAAGCTCGTGACAGATCTGTCCTTTGGGCTCGACAACGTCCACGAGATCCGCATCCATCGGCCGCAGGTCACGTCTTCTGTTGTCCCCGAGGACCCGGACTCTCTGGCTGCCACGATTCAGCTGTCTCCGGAGCAGGAAGCGAGAGCCGAGAAAGCAGTGCAGGTCATTCAGAACCCTGCCCTGCGACTCTCGTTTCTGCATGCCTACGAGGCCTGGCTGCGCTGGGATATCTGGCGACACCAGGAACAACAGAAACGCCGGACGAACTGGACGACGTCAAGGAAGTACTGACACTATCCACAGGCACTGTGGATAACTTTTCGAGTTGCAGGCGTGTTGTCCACAGCGGGTTTGACGCCATTGCAGGTTCCATAGGGGCCCGTGGACTGCTGTGCAACGAGAACCCAGCATCAACATTATAGTTGAGACTTACCCCGGAATCGTGTTCCACAGATATTCACAACATCCTGTGGATAACCTGAACTGCGAAGGGCACCTGAAAACAGCCTTGTTAATTCACAGTCTTGTATGGTAAAATGGACACATGAGAACAAAAGTTGCATTGATCGCGCATGACCGCAGAAAGCCAGAGATGATCGCACTGTGCAGGGATTATCAGGAGATGCTGGCTCAGGAAGAACTGGTTGCCACGAAGGGCACAGGTGGCCTGATCGAGGAATTGACTGGCCTTCACGTCACGAGGGTAAATTCCGGAGAGAAAGGTGGAGACCTTCAGATTGGTTCGATGATCGCTTCCGACCAAATCAAGGCAGTCGTCTTCCTCAGGGACCCTCTGACCGCACACCCTCATGAGCCGGATATCAATGCCGTGCTCAAGATCTGTGATATCAATGACGTCCCCCTTGCCACGAACATCTCGACGGCCAGGCTGGTCCTCGCCCATCTCAAGGACTTGCAGGATATCGAAGAGCCGCCTGCAACCTAGATTCTTCTACAACAACAGCAGACTGGCGAGCATCGTTTCCAGTGTCTGGCTCTCCTGCCACCATTCCTTGCGTTGGAGCGTCTCGAGGCGAACGGTCCATCGGTGTCCTGTGTCCACTGCGACGAGGACCTGATAAACGAATGAGCCATCGCGTGCGCGGAAGGTCAGCGCTTCAAGAGGTGGATCGAGGGGGTTTGCTCGACCATCTGTATCCACACTTCCCTTTCTCAGCGTTCCTGGTTCACGCAGGGCGTCTTCCGGCAAGCCGTTGCGGAGACGCTCAGACACTTCGTCCAGTGGTGAGCTGGACTCGTCGTACGTGACCTGCAAGGCGACACGTGGGTCCGTGGGGTTGGATGCCCGCAGCCCTGCCTGTTCGTCCAGTTCCATGACGGTCCAGTCTACAGGACAGTCGAGTGCGACATGAAGGTCGGGTCGTACCAGATGTGTCATATCACTCATGAGTCCACGTCCTGAGGTTCTGTGTTGTTGTCATCCATTCCTCCGTCTCGGCAGATTCGGATGCACTCACCTGCATCCATGTACAGGATTGCCCCGTTTTCATTGTTGGCAAGGTGGACATGACAGGAGAGACCCCGGCACGTTGTGCCGGGGTCTCTCCTTCAAAACTGAGAAGGTACTGGAGTCTACTAGCCGAGAGCTTTCAGGACCACGGAGAACGTCTTGGTCGTGCCGCCCCGGTCAGCGACGACTTGGACCGTGTCACCGACGTTCTTGGAACGAATGTAGCTCAGAATTCCGTCAATCGTGGTCATCGATTTGTCATCGATCGTGGTGATAACATCCCCGGCCTTGAGCCCAGCAGCCTCTGCACCGGACCCGGACGTGATCTGGACGATATAGACGCCTTGGGATGCCTTGACGTTGTACTGCTGAGCAATAGAGGTTGTGAGCGTAGCTCCCTGGATACCCAGAGCCGGCCACGTGATCTTGCCGTTCTTGAGGATGGCGTCATAGACCTTTTTTGCTGTGTTAATGGAGACCGAGAATCCAAGGCCTTGTGCGTTCTGGTAGATCATCGTGTTCATGCCCACGACGCGGCCGGACAAGTCGACCAGGGGTCCTCCTGAGTTGCCGGGGTTGATGGCCGCATCAGTTTGAACAACGCCGACGAGGTTCTCAGTCGCTGACGCCTGAACGTTTCGCTCGAGAGCCGAGATTATGCCGGTCGTGACCGTCTGGCTCAAACCGTAGGGATTCCCGATGGCAATGACCTTCTGGCCCACGGTCAGAGCGGACGAATCGCCGAGCTGTACCGTGGGGAGGTTGGTCCCCTTGATTTTTACGACGGCGACATCGCTGGTGGTGTCTGTGCCCACGACCTGGCCACTGAACTCACGCCCGTCTTTGAGCATGACCGTGATCTTGGTGGCACCCTCAACGACGTGATTGTTGGTCAGTATGTAACCGTCAGAGGTGATGATGAAACCCGAACCGAGGCCTTCCTGTGTTCCGGACGAGAAGCCGAACGGATTCTGGCTGACCGAGGTGATGTTGATCTGAACCACGGCAGGCGAAACGATCTTGACGGCATTCTCGATAGCCTGTTCTTCGCTTGTAACAATGGTTGTACTGGAGCTGGACGTTCCTACTGGATACGTTGCCGATACTGTGCGTGCCCAGGGGAATGTCCCCGGGTTGGACATGACGACATAGTTGCCTAGAATCCCACCGAGGACACTGCCGAGCAGTAACCCGATGATAAGTCCCCATACCAGGAGCACGCGCCCAGAACTCGAACGCCGGACGGGCTGAGGTTGGGGCGAAGGTGTATTGTACGCCTGAACAGTCGGAGAAGCCTCAGGAGTGACGTAGCCCTCCACCGTGTTTGATGTGTCCAAATTCTGAGTCTCCTCAGGATCTGGCTTGATGAACCCATTCTCGTCGATCATATCGTGCCTCCTCACCTGTAACAGGTGTTTGCTTGTCATATACACCTGTATATACGCAACTATGCCTGATTTCGTTACAGAGAGTGTGAGGAAATCGCCACAAGAAGCGAAGCACTGCTTCAATTGTGGACCGGGGCTATTTCCTCAATGCCTATGCACATCGGTTGGTGTAAAAGGCCAGCCGATTTCTCAACGGCTCTGGAGGCGCTGTTATGGAAGCACTTCCGCAAAGCTATAAATATACCGTTTTGACAATTCTTGAATCTGCACTTGCTCATGACTTGAATATTTGTCATATACGCCATACGCTTGCATTCTCGCCAATACAATCCCCTGAATACCGGCCAGTACATCTTCAAAGGCAATGCAGTCACAAGGGGGAACACCCAATTTTTTGGCTGCCAGCAGATAAATATCAGGGCTTCCTTTCCCGTGGACAACTTCATCAGTGGAAGCAAGCGCGTCGAACAAAGCATAAATGCCATTGTTTTTCAATACAGGCTCATAAAGTACCTTTGGCAGCGCGGTAGCTACGCCAAGTTTGATCCCCTGTCCCTTTAAAAAGAGGAGATATTCTTTTGCATAAGGTTTTAACGGGACATGATGACTGTATTCGTCAATGGCCATCTGGTTCCATTCTTCGATGATATCTTCTGCCCTCTCTTTTAGGCCAAAGAGAGAGATCGTATATTCTGCAGCTTCTTTAAAACTCTTTGCGGAAATTTCACTGATATATCCCTCTGGTACGGATAAATGGCGTTTTGCCAGAAAATCGATGTCGATATCCTCCCATACCCCCATGGAATCGATCAGTGTCCCGTCCAAGTCAAAGATCGCCGCTTTAAAATCAAACATCTTCCTCTCCTTTTGTCAGCGAGAACGATGCTCTTAACTGTTTTGCCGCCTCGGTAATATCCTTCGCCGAAATCAGCGCGGAAGCGACAGCGATCCCATCGATTCCCGTGTTCACGAAGGACGGTATGGTCGTGAGGTTGATCCCGCCGATGACAACGATCGGCAAAGATACGGCGGATCTTATGTCCCTTAATTCGTTCATTGTCACCAGGTCAGCGTCGGTTTTTGTCCCTGTGGCGAACATGGCGCCGACACCAAGATAATCTGCGCCATCCTTTTTCGCCTTCACGGCTTCGGCTACAGAAGAGACGGAAACGCCAAGGATCTTGTTCTTCCCGATGATCTGGCGGACGATCCCGGCTGGCAGATCACTTTGCCCGATATGCACACCAGCGGTGTCGACCGCCAGGGCTATGTCGACCCGGTCGTTGATGATCAGCGGAATATGATGGCTGTCGGTCAGTCGTTTGATGGTTACCGCCATTTGATAAAACTCCAGCGAGGATGCTGTTTTCTCCCGCAGCTGGATGAGTGTGCTCCCGCCTTCTATTGCTTGTTCGACTGCCTGTTCCAGCGTCGGCGTGCTCATCAGATCGCGGTCTGTTACAAGGTAGAGGCTGTAATCGATCTCAGGCTTCAAGGATTTTCGCTCTCTTCACAAGGGTTTCGGTGTTCAGTTTGCTGATTTCATCAATGATGGCCACGTGAAAGCTGCCATTTCCCTTGTCGCCGGCGCTTTCTGCTGCAAGCTCGCCCGCAATGCCCATGGAGAGGATGCCTCCCGTCGCTGCGATGAGGAAGTCGGTAGCAGCTCCACAAAAAGCGCCCACCAAGGAGGTACACATGCATCCCGTTCCTGTCACATTGGAAAGCAGGTTTGTTCCGTTTTCGATATAAATCGTACGTCTTCCGTCCGACACAATATCCGTTGCTCCCGTGATCGCCGTCACGCAACCGAACTGCTTTGCCACCTTCTCCGCAGTACTCCGACCGATTTCCTTTTCGCTTTTCTGATCGGCTTCAGAGGCATCGACACCCTTTGTGGTGGCTCCGAGTCCTGCGACAAAACGGATCTCGGACATGTTCCCCCGCACAACGGTTATGTTCACTTCTTTCAACAGTCTTTCGGTCGTCCGGTTCCGTAGCTCTGATGCACCTGCGCCCACGGGGTCGAGAATGACAGGGATGTTGAGCTCGTTGGCTTTTTTCCCGGCAGCAAGCATTGATGCTATCGTCCTGCTGTTCAATGTCCCGATATTCAGCACCAGCGCCGAAGAAATAGCGGTGATGGCTTCCACTTCATCGATATCGTCTGCCATGATCGGGGAAGTGCCGATGGCAAGCACGATGTTCGCACAGTCGTTGACTGTCACATAGTTGGTGATGTGGTGGATCAACGGCTTTCTTTCACGGACTGCTCTGAGATTTTCTACGATGTCCTGAATCATGTTCACGCTCCTGATCCCAATTGTTAACATTTTTGTGCGTTTCGATCCTTCAGTACGCTCCGAAAAACGGCGTAGACCACTGCCGTCAACAGCATTGACGGCACTGTCGATCCAGCAGGAAGATCCAGCTTCATAAAGAAGTAATAGGCTACTGTACCTAGAACGGCTGAAAGAATGCCAGCGGCGTTGAATGTGGTCGTCGAACGGTCGGCGCGAAAAACAAAATAGTCGAGAAGCACCACCGCAAAAGCTGGCGCAAAAATCGAGCCAATCGCGTACAGGAAATTTTCATACTGCCCCATGGGGAAAAACAGTGCTATCAACGTTCCCAACGCCGACACCAGAAGGATCAGCAGCCTTTTTGATGCCTTCGGAGTGATGTTCAGGATAGACATGACTGCTGAATAAACATCCAGATAGGCCGTCGTCACTGTCGAGAGCACCACTACAAACAGACCGGCGACGCCCATGCCCAGATGCAGGATGACAACGGCGATATCGGACGATCCGGTAAACAGTACAGCGGCAAGCCCGGTGATATACATAAAGGAACTGCCGATGAAGTAGCCAGAAAAACTCCCCCAGAAACTTGCTTTCGTGCTGCTTGCCTGCATGGTGTAGTCCGAAATCAGCGGCAGCCAGCTCAGTGGCATGATGATACTCATTTCCAGTGCTGCACCGACCGAAAGCGTTGTGGCGGCATTCCTCGCGCCCGACGACCAAACCGCGCCTTGACCGCGGATCACCAGTTCCAGGATCAGCAGGCAAAGCACAAAAAGCAGAATGACAGCTGCGTTGTTGAGGGCATTGGCACCCTTGCCGACAACAAGAGTCCAAACCGCGACGATGGCGCCCACGATCACCACAAACAGCGCGAAGCCCGTGAAGCCGGCAAGTTTTGATGTGATGGCACTGATCGAATTGGCGCACTGGATGAGCATAATTGCTGTCCATCCTATCAACTGAATAATGTTAGCTGCAGAAATCAGGTAGGAGCCGTATCGGCCAAATGCCATGCGGCTGGCGATCAGTGCGGGCTTCTTCTCCCGAAATCCGATCAGCCCAGTCAGAGACAGGAGCAGGCAGCCGATGAGATGTCCCGCCAGGATCAGGAGTATCCCCCTGAGCAGCCCTAATGGCGCGAACAAGCCGCCAGTCATGATTTCTGCAAGCGAAATGGCTGCTCCTGCCCAGAGGTTGAAAAGGCTGAACGTGCCGAGTTTTTTGTTGTTATGCATCGGGAATGCCCGCTGCTTTGTAAAGGTCGTAAAAATGGTGGGTCGGCCCACAGCCTTTTCCTATGGCAAGCGAATGTCGGATCGCTGTTGTAACATACTCTTTTGCCCGTTTCACTGCCTCTTCCAACGGAAGACCCAGCGCAAGGTTAGAAGCAATTGCAGAGGAATACGTGCATCCGGTGCCGTGCGTGTTTTTGGTGTTGATGCGTTCTGCGCTGAAGTGATAGAACCTTTCGCCGTCGTACAGGATGTCCAGCGCGTCGCCGGTGGCATGGCCACCCTTGACCAGGACATTTTTTGCTCCCAGCTCATAAATGCACTTTGCCGCCTGCTCCATATCTCCGGCGGAGGTTATCTGAAATCCCGCGATTTTTTCGGCCTCCGGGATATTGGGAGTAAGGACATCTGCGAGCGGGAGTATGATGTGAATAAGCGTGTCGACGGCATTCGGGTCCATGAGGGGGCAGCCATTTTTGGCAACCATCACGGGGTCGATCACGATATGCTGCGGTCTGTATTCCCTGAGCTTGCGCTCTACAGCTTCCATGCAGCAGGAGTGCGACAGCATGCCCACCTTCACAGCATCTACTCCGATATCTTCAAAAACCGCGTCGATCTGTTTTTCGATCAGTTCGGGGGTGATATCCTGCATGTCTATGACACGAAACGTATTCTCCGCAACCACCGAGACAATCACGCTCATGCCGTAAACGCCATGGGCTGCGAAGGTTTTGAGATCGGCCTGGATCCCAGCACCGCCACTGCAATCCGAACCAGCGATAGTCAGAACTTTTTTCATGGCTCTCTCCTTACATAACAAAAAAGGCACCTGCCAAGTTCAGCGGGGGCCTTTTATCACGTTAATTCGCTTCCCTACGACAGTGTGAACTGACAGGTTCAAAGGGTCAGGTTTTAACCTTCTCAACTCCGAAGAGTTCCCCCGCAATTGCTTTACTATTCTATAATATCACGTTACACCCCGATATCAATTGCTCCCGTGATGAGCCTCTAGCCGAAGATCAACTGTGGAGCTGGGCCATCTGACCGTTAGCAAGAAGTGTCACCAGGCTCCCGAATTGCTCAGCATACCGTTCCGGATGTTCTGTATGGATAGGGTAGACGTGCGTGGGTGCAAGCTCCTCAACGATACGGAAGAGATCCTCCGGTGGAGCGTGTCCTGAGGCGTGGATATGCACAGAATCCATGCCGGCGAGGTCCAGCCAGCGGGCAAGGCGCTCCTGACTCCATGACATCTCTTCGTTGAATGCTTCCGCCGACGAATGAATGTACAGCGACCCAGGGGCAGGATGCAGGTCACACAGCTCCTGAACGTCCCAGTAGCCCAGCGAAAGCAGATAGTCCGACTGATGGGCTGCGACCTCGGCGCCTCTGACGATACGTGGACATGACCCGTTCAGGACGTCTACTACAGCGTCACGCCGATCTTTTGGATCCACGGAGTCCGGATCGCTGCCGGCGAACCGCAGAAGGGTCGACCGGGCCCAGTCCTGTTTGATGTCGCCCTTGTCATAGGTGCCGCTGCCTGCGCGCTTGACGTACAAGACGAGCTCCGGATCCGCCAGGTCGATGGTGGGATAGCCGGCTTCTTGCGCCAGCCGGACGATATAGGCGTCACGCGGGAGGATGGCCAGTTTGCGCCCTGTGGCATGGGCGACGCGCTGAAAGGTCATGAGGCGGTCCAGGTCTTTCATACCGAAGTCTGCCATGACCAGCCCCGAGGCCCCATGAATCTCCTCGAGTGCTTTTGCCTCGACGCCCTGCTCGGACCAGAACGCGAAGCGGCGGTGGAATGCCGTATCATGATCTGACGAGCCTTCATTCGAACGAAGGTTGGTCCCTTCGATCAGAACGGCATCGGGGTGAGCGGCGGCGAGCGCCTCGATGCTACTCTCCGTCACATGACCCATGCGGCCGTGGAACCTGAGGTCTCCCGTGTACACCAGCTTCCCTCTGTCATACTCGATGAGATAGGCGCATGCGCCGGGGATACTGTGGTCGACCGGAAAGGGGGTCACCCGACAGTCCGGAAACTGCATGGGTCCGGCCAGGTCGACAAGGTTGTGCTGGCCGTGTTTGTTGGCGCCCAGGTTGGGGCGCAGGATGAAATCGGTCACACCGTTCTCTGGACCGGAGCTGAACTGTGTCTCCTCAACGGCCCGCAGAACGGCGGCCGTAACCGGCGTGGCATATAGCGGGATGGTCTCGTCCAGAAACGATATCGATCCAGTGTGGTCGACATGTGCGTGTGTAATGAAGCAGGCGTTGATGTGCCCAGAGTCCACCAGTTGTCTGGCCAGTTCAGGCTGCATCTCCTGAAGGAGTGCTGTGAGGTCGGAACGGTAGAATCGCAGCTTCGGCAGCAGCCCTGTCGTCAGATAGTCGGTGAGACCCGCCGATGTGCGCGGCGTAAGGAATTCCTCGAAGTATGCGCCCATGGTAGCGTAGCTGAGCCCGAAATCGAACAGCAGACGCGTCGCATCAGGAGAAGTGCTTGCCTCGAACAAAAGCTTGGTGCCGCCAATAGTGGTGGCACCGTCCAGCATTGTAAACTGTGCCATGAAGTGGCCCTCCTTCGTGGTGCCAGTTATCGATGTGTCTACTGCGAGGCCGACGTGAGGCCGGCGAACGTGTCAAGTTGCTGCAGCCGCTCCAAGAGGACATAGTCTGTCAGGTCGATGCCCAGGGGCGTGATACTGATGTATCCGTCGGCTACGGCGGTCACATCGGTTCCTTCCTGTGGTATGGACGGGATATCTCCCCCTATCCAGTAGATGGGGGCTCCAAACTGGTCCACGCTGGCGGTGACACGATGAGCATAGCGGCGGCGTCCCTGAGGGACAACCCGGATGCCCTTGACCTCGGAAACCGGACAGTTGGGCGCATTGACATTGAGGAACAGGCTTCCGTTGAGATCGTTGCTGAAGCTCTTCGTGAGGGGCTGGTTGATCCCGATGAGCCCCGGGATGAGAGGGAGCATCTTCTGCAGGAACCAGGTGATGGGGCTGAAATCGAAGCCAGTGCTTCCTGTCCGCGGAAATGCCGTGGAGAAGGCTACACTGGGGTACCCAGACAAAAATGCCTCGTAGGCGCCCGATACTGTACCGGAATAGGGCAGGTCGTCGCCCAGATTGTCACCATGGTTGATACCGGAGAAGACAATGTCGACCTTCTGCTTTATTAGTGTGTCGAGGCCCAGCATCATGCAATCGACGGGAGTGCCCGAGACAGCCCACGCTTCGACACCGGGATGGACATAGCCCTCAACCTTGGTAGCGCGCAGAGGCTTGTGCATGGTAAGGGAGTGTCCCTTGGCGCTCTGGGGAGACGCGGGAGCAACGACTGAAATGGTGTTATCCGCAGGGATTGCCGCGACAAGAGCCTGGATCCCCTGCGCCCACAGCCCGTCGTCATTGGTAACAAGGATGTGCATGTGTTCCTCCTCAGACCGCGTACTCTGTGCGGGTCCGTCCTCGCCTGCTGCTGATCCATGCAATGACAACGCCAAAGAGGAAACCTCCCACGTGCGCCCATACGGCGACCCCCTGAGCTGCGCCGAACGTACCCTCGAACAGCTGCATCACGAACCAGATGCCGAGGAAGATCCAGGCAGGCAGACGCACGATGGTGATAAAAATGAAAAAGACCAGGGTCTGAATCTTGGCTTTGGGATACAGGAAAAAATAAGCTCCCATGACGGCGGCGATGGCACCGCTCGCCCCGATGGTAGGGACCTGGGAGGTGGGTCCGGAAAGCAGTTGAACTATGGCGGCCACCACGCCGCCTGCCAGATAGAACAGCAGGTATTTGCTGTGGCCGAGATGATCCTCGATGTTGTTGCCAAAGATCCACAGGAACAGCATGTTGCCCAGAATATGGCCCCAGCTGCCGTGGATGAACATCGATGTCAGGGTCGTCAGGAAATACGGTGCTATCGCCCATGACGGGGCCTTATAGACCCCCGTCAGGACGCCGGGGACGAAGCCGAACTGGTAGTAGAAGTGGTTCAGGGCCGCTCCCCCGCCAAGAGACACTTCCCACAGCCACACGAGACCGTTGGCCAGGATCAGCAGGAACGTGACCAGCGGAAACGTGTGGGATGGCGTGTCGTCGCGAATAGGAAGCATGGGTTAGCCGATACTGGCGCCATCCAGGGCGTGAAAGCAAGTGCAGTCTTCGTCAGGGCCGGGGATCTGCGGGACCATCTTCTCGATGATGGTCACAAGGTTCTTCAGGTTGGCAGTGAACGCCTTGATGACCGCTTCGTTGCTGACGGGGTCGACGGCTCCCTCTGCGACCAGCCCGGCGTCATAGTCCGTGATGACCGAGATATTGCAGTAGCACATTGCCTGCTCGCGGGCCAGGGCGACCTCGGGATACTGTGTCATGTTGACGGTGTGCCAGCCCATACGGGTGAACCAGTTGCTCTCGGCCTTGGTGGAGAACCGTGGTCCCTCGATGACGACACAGGTGCCTCCATCGTGCACCGGCAAGTCCAGGCTCCTGATGGTCGCGACTGCGATCCTGTTCAGGACGGGACAGTACGGATCGGCCGTGGAGACGTGGGTGACGACAGGCCCATTGTAGAACGTCGTATCGGCGCGGCGCGTCCGGTCGATGAACTGGTCAGTGATGACGAGGTCTCCCACCTTAATGTCTGGCTGCAGTGAACCGACGGCGGTAGGAGCGATGATGTACCGGACACCAAGAGACTTGAGAGCCCAGATGTTGGCACGGTAGTTGATCATGTGCGGTGGCAGCTGGTGGTGCTTGCCGTGGCGGGGCAGGAACGCGACCTTGCGGCCCGCGATCTCACCAAGTGAGATGAGGTCCGATGGCGCTCCATAGGGTGTTTCGACATTGATGTTCTCAGCGTTATCGAGCAGAGAGTAGAATCCGGAACCACCGATGATCCCGATTTCAGCACGTTGTTCCATGTGTGTCTCCTTTGTTATACACAGCAGGGGCTGTGCATGGCTGCTTACCTAAGGATTATATCAGCAATGAGCGATGGTTAAAGCCGGGAAGTGCGCCTGCGGCGTGACAGAATCATGAGGATCAGGGCAACAACGACGGTTGCACTGAGTGCGATGAAGAAGTAGCTCATGAAGTAATTTTCGGGGAACAGGCGAATGAGTCCGGAGTCTTCAGGGAGAAGCCAGAAGTTGTTCGAAAAGGCGAGCTCGTGGAAGGCGATGAACAGCGCATCAAAACCGATGGTGACCGAGATGGTGCCCAGAGCGGCAACGAGAGCGAGCACGGCGATGCCGGCTGCCCGGGCAACACGGCGAACGTCGCGCCCATTTCTGCGAAGGAGAATAATGAGGACAACTGTCAGCAGACATGAGACAAGCGCTGTCAGATAGACACCTTGGAAGATCGCCTGGACGTCGCCCATGTGTGCAAGCTCCAGGGGCGAGTAGAAAGCGTCGTTCGGCAGAGGTCTGCGGAACGCAAGATACTTGAGCAGGTCTGCCACGCGGCGGGCGGCTTCAGCCACATCAAAGCGAGGCGCCGTGCCTCCCGTTGTGCCGACCATGAAAAGTACGAGTCTCTGGAGTGGCATAAAGTTGACGAGGAGTGAAAACGGCGTCAGCAGGACCGCCACTACTGCGGTGACAGTAGCGAGGACGATAAGTGTCGGCACTGGCTAGTCGAACAGGCCGAGTGAACAGGAGCGAACCCGTATGTGCAGCAAGTCGCAGGCCTTGCCCACGACTTTGGGGTCGATGTTCAGCTTGCGGGCGATAGCTATGGCTTTGCCGCAATCGATAAATCCGTCGGTTGCTGCCTTGAGCAGTTCATCGCGAACTTCCTGTGTAACTTCTTCCATGAGAACCTCCTGGTTCCTGATTCTATCGGCGCCAAACACCAATAGTACAGTGTGTCATGTGAGAGCGCATTTTCAAGCGGAATGCAATAGTGGAAGAAGATCGAGGACGGCTGCTTCGACCGTCTCGATGAACACCGTGTCCTGCACGGATCCTGATATCTGGTTCGCGCGCGGGTTCCAGTCTCTAAGGAGGGCAAGGAGGCCGGCTTCTTCGGCCGGCGTACAGCCAGGAAACCTGTTCACGACAAGCAGATCTGCCCGGGAAGCCATGATGCCCATATTGGGTTTGGCGCTCTGCAGCAGGGGACAGCACAGGACGTACATATAGCGCGACCTTTCCGGGACAGATGAGCAGTTGCCTTCGATGAGGACGCGTGTCTCCAGGGGCCACTGCTGAAGGATCGTGGCCACCGCTTCGTCTGTCTCCTGATGAGGTCCGTCAAGGAGTATGATGTCACGCAATGGCCGCAGCCATGGAGAGCGTTCCGACTGACTTAGGCGTCCAGTATCACCTCCTTCGATAGGCAGTGTTCCAGCTGCCAGCGAGTGCGTCGCGAGGTGCAGGCTGTGGCGCGACAGCTTGATATACACCTCAAAAGGAAGGTCTCGTACGAGCGATCGGCAGATCGTTGTCTTGCCCGAATGGCCGGAGGCCGAGTGAACGACCAGGGTCGAATGAGCATCAGAGGCCATGGCTACCTGTTCCCTGGACTCTCCGTTCTGGCGAGTCAGGCCACATAAGTCCGTTTCGGTGAAGGTGCGCATTGGTGCCTCCGAGGTCCGGCTTCCTGTGTTTCCGGAGCTTGCAGCCATTCTGTCCGGAATTGCTTTTTGTTCGGATGCATACATAATACTCTATTAGAGCGTTGTTGGGAGTGCAGGTGCCGATTTGTTTCCGCGCGTTTGTTGAAAGCGGGCGATGAACAAGGACAGAACCGGGGGTGCGCTGGTGGAACGAAAGGTCTTGGTAGTCGATGACGACATCGAGAGCCTGCATCTGTATGGAGACATGTTGCGACGAGCGGGCTATGCGGCCGTCACCGCAAGCACTGGCTGGGAAGGCATTGACATGGCTGTCAAGGAACAGCCCGGCCTTATTCTGCTGGATCTCCGCCTCCCGGACATCACTGGCCTGACGGTCCTCGAGACTCTTCGCACCGCCCTGTCGACCAAGAACATCCCCATCATCGTCGTGTCTGCCATCAGTAAGGACGACGACGTCATGAAGGCGATGCAGATGGGGGCGTTCGACTATGTCGTCAAACCCATCACCTACGACGACATGATTCGCAGGGTCGAGCTGGTTTTCTTCTCGCGCGAACGTCAGGGAGAGGGTGATCAGGCGCCCGTGCTTATCGTCGAGGACAGCGCAATCGATGGGGCTGCGCTATCGGAGCAGCTGAGTAGCTGGGGGTACCAGGTCACCTGGGTTCAGACGGGTCGGGAAGGTATCGAGCAGGCTGCCACCGATAATTTCGACATTATTTTGCTGGACGGGCTTTTGCCCGACATCAACGGGTTCGAGGTCGTGAAGGAGATTCGTGCGACGGAGCGGCTGGGCACGACGCCCGTCATCATGTTGACAGTGCTGTCGGGACTCGTGGACAAGCTCAAGGGGTTCGAGAGTGGTGTCGATGAGTTTCTCAACAAACCGGTATCGTGGGAAGAACTGCGCGTGCGCATGCGTTCCCTAATGCGACTGAGGGGCATGACCAAACAGCGCTTCGCGTTGTCCGAGGTCGTTGGTGTCATCACGAACGCCATTGAACTGGCCGAGGCCACGGAGCCGCGCCACAACCAGAAGGTCGCAAGTATCAGCGTCATCCTTGGCAAGAGGATGGGCGTCCACGGGCACGGGCTATGGGTCCTGGAGATGGCCGGTTCGCTGCACGATGTTGGCAAGCTGGTCATACGCAGAGAGATCCTCTTCAAACCGGGCAAGCTCGATCCCTCAGAGTGGGCCGAGATGCAGCGACACAGCGAGTACGGGGAGAAAATCATCAAACCCGTCCATGGATT
>NZ_QXIU01000156.1 GCF_003570935.1 Candidatus Cryosericum odellii | reverse complement strand
TCCACTTCTCTCGACGATCTCGACAATCTGTAGTTCACCCCCCTGCCGGGGCTGGAAAGGAAGGCCGTTTCGTGAACGTTGAGGTCCAAGCAATTCTGTTTCCATACGATGGTTTGAGAACGGCGGCGGTGATCAAGGAATTCGAGAGTGCACTGGAGGCAGCCGGCGTTCGGTGTGTTGTCGGAAACATGGCGGTGAGCTGCTACGGCGAGATGGATACGGTCCTCTCCACCATCAACAAGGCGTATCAGGCCATCGCGGTTACTGACAAGCTCAGCATCTCCCTCGTCATTGCCAACGACATGCCCCAGATAGGGCGGAAGACCTGAGCAACATGGTCTTCAATTGCGTCCCCAGGCGGACACTCTCTGTGTCCGTCACGGGCGAGGAATGTGCACTGCACTGCAACCACTGCAACGGACACTACCTCCAGCATATGGTGCCTGTCACCGCAGCCCGTCGCGTGCTGGAATCGGGAGAGTACCGGAGCATCCTTCTGTCCGGTGGAAGTGATTTCCACGGTCGCCTGCCCCTGATGGAACATCTGGCATTCATCGAATGGGTTCATGAGCAGGGAATACGCATCAATGCTCACGTTGGCCTGCAGTCGGACGAGGATGTCCGTGCGTTGTCACCCTATTTCGACAAGGTTTCCCTCGACTATGTATGGGATGATGGGACGATCCATGATGTCTACCATTTGCAGCGGTCCGGTGCCGACTACCTGCATGCAGCCCAGGGCTGGGTGGACGCGTTCTCGGCAGCGGGTAGTTCGGAGGAACTGACGTCTGCAAAGCAGAGGGTCAACCTTCACCTCACGATCGGTCTCAAGGGCGGCGTTGTTATTGGAGAGTATGCGGCGATCGATTCACTGATCGCGTTTCAGCCGGCGTCGCTGGTCTTTCTGGTCCTCATCCCCACGGAGGGGACGGTCTACGGCAACGTTCCTGTTGTTCCGATCGATGCTGTGGAGTCGGTGTTCGCCTATGCGAGGCTGAAGCTTCCGGCGACAGACCTTGTCCTGGGCTGCATGCATCCCAGAGTTGACAGTTATGGTGAGCAGCTGGAACATCTGGCGGGACAGTACCAGTTCCGGGGCGTCGTCGGCGTGAAGTCGAGCGCAGAGGATGCGGAACAGGTGGAGGAATGCTGTGTCTTCTACAAGTGACGTGCGAATGCAGGCAGATGAGTCGGTGAGCTTGCGGGCAAGCATTGGCACGCTGGTTGTCCTGGGCCTGAGGGATATCCGGATGGCTGCGTCGCCCACCACGGCATACCTTATGGTCGGGAGACAGTGTTCCAGCGACTGTGCCTACTGTGGACAGGGGCGCGGTGCCATCGGCGATCACAGCCGGCTTTCACGCATCAGTTGGCCTGAGGTCGGCGAGGAAGAGCTGGTTGATGCGCTTGTCGCCCATCCTGGGGCATTCCAGAGGGTCTGTTTCCAGACAACGGCTTCACGCGGAGTGCTGGAGCAGTTGCTCGCGCTTGTGCCACGGATCCGCCAGGCAAGCGAAGTCCCGATCTCCGTGTCGTACCGGGTGACCACGTTCGAAGAGGCGGATCAGCTGTTTGCTGCTGGCGTGCAACGTATTGGTGTTGCGATTGACTGCTGCTCCGAGCGTCTCTATCCTCAGCTTCGGGGTGGGTCTCTGGCCAATTCGATATCGCTGGTCAAGGGGCTGACCAGGCAGTATCCCGGCCGTATCTCGACACATCTGATTATTGGGCTGGGAGAGGACGAGATGGAGGCTGCCGAGCTGATGCTCGATCTGCACCGAGCAGGCGTCCTGGTGTCGCTGTTCGCCTTTACCCCGGTTCGCGGCACCCGTATGGAGCACGGCACCCCGCCGGCGCTGGTGTCCTACCGGAAGCTTCAGTTATTACTAGGGTTGCTGGATTGGCAGGAAGAAGAGCATTTCTGTGTCGCCTATGACATCCGAAAAAGCATCCATAGCCTCGGCCTCAATGAAGTCCAGGTGCGGTCATTCCTGCACAGGCATTTTGTGTTTGTGACACATGGATGCCCGGGATGCAATCGCCCGTTCTACAATGAGACGCCTGGCGGCACTATGTTCAATTATCCGAACGTGCAACTGGAGGCGGTGGACCACGAGATCGACCGCTTCATCGAGAATCTCAAGGCAGACGGCTTCGATTTCGCTGCCGCAGGCACATGAACTGACAACGCGCAGAAGGGAGCCGTCCAGTACTACCGCGCGGCCGAGGAGAGTCTCTACTCCTGAGCTGCCTTCTCGCTGTTGAAGCTACAACGCCCCGGCGTGAGCCGGGGCGTTGTCACAGACAGTGGTCGTGCGGTCAATTTGTGGTGCCGGCATCGTCTCTAGTGTCTTCCTGGGAGTTCAGGATCCCGAGGATGCGCAAGAGGTCTTCCTGATTGAAATAACTGATCTCGATGACACCCTTGTTGACCTGTCCTCGTATGTTGACGCGCGTGGCCAGCAACTTCTGCATGGTCTCCTGGATGTTGCGCAGTGCCTCGTCATGCGCAGCGCTCGCACGGGGTTTCTTCGTGAGCAGACGGCGGACCAGTGCTTCCGTCTGGCGAACCGAAAGCTGCTTGCGGACCACCTCTGCCAGCACAGTACCAAACTGCCGCTGGTCCTTGAGTGGCAGGAGTGCGCGGGCATGTCCGGCGGTGATGATCTTGTTGTCCAGAGCGGTACGCGCGATCTCCGGAAGGTCCAGCAGGCGGATGAGGTTGGCGACAGTGCTTCGGTCTTTGCCGAGACGCTGTGCGAGCTCGTCCTGGGTCGTCCCGAACTTGGTGAGGTAGTCACTGAAGGAAACGGCGACCTCGATAGGTGACAGGTCCTCGCGTTCCAGATTCTCTGAAAGTGCGATCTCCATTGCAGTGCGATCGTCGAGATCGCGGATTGTCACTGGAACTTCTTCCAGGCCAATCTGAACGGCAGCCTGGAAGCGGCGTTCCCCAGCGACGATTTCGAATCGGTCGTCTCGTGGGCGCACGATGATGGGTTCGAGGATGCCGTGTTTGCGGATGCTCTCACCCAATGTTGCGAGCGCTGTCTCATCGAAGCGGCGACGTGGCTGAAGCGGCGAAGGGACGATTTGGTCAGAGCGAAGCATGCGACCTCCCCTGTCACTCAACAAGGTGGACTGCGCCGGTTCGTTGGCGAAGAGTGCGTCAAGCCCTCGCCCAAGACGCTTAGTGTTGTTCACGGGATTCTACCTCCTTGGCGAGCTGCCGGTACGCTTCGGCACCGGTAGAAAGCGTGTCATATTCCAGGATGGTCTTGCCATAGCTGGGAGCTTCGCTCATGCGTATGCTCCTGGGGATGACTGCCGTGAAGACGGTCTCCCCGAAGTGCTTGACGAGCTCATCCTTGACCTGTGCGGACAGGATGGTTCGTTTGTCAAACATAGTCACAAGGATACCCAGCAGGGCAAGGTTTGGATTCAGACGCTGCTTGACCAGACTGATCGTCCGCAGCAGGTGCGTCAGCCCTTCCAGTGCGTAGTATTCACTCTGGATAGGGATGATGACTTCGTGTGCCGCTGTCAGTGCGTTGAGGGTCAGAAGACCGAGCGATGGAGGACTGTCGATGATGATATAATCCCAGGACCCATCCAGGGAAGCCAGGCAGCTCTGAAGAACGTACTCGCGGTGGTCCATGCCGGCCAGTTCCAGCTCGGCGCCCGCCAGGTTGATCGACGAGGGGACCAGTGAGAGGTTGTGTTCGTGGCTGGGTTGGATGGCCTTCTCGATCGGATCCCCGGACAACAGACACGTGTAGATGTTGGATGTGAGCTGCGCTGCGTTTATGCCGAGGCCTGTGGTTGCATTAGCCTGTGGGTCGAAGTCGACAAGCAGGACGTGATGGCTGCGCTCGGCGAGCGATGCGGCGAGCGACAGTGCGGTGGTCGTCTTGCCTACACCGCCCTTCTGGTTGGCAATGGCGATGATTCTCACGAGCCGTTCCTCCTGGACGACCGGCCGCTAAGGGTCGGGGTCACCTGCAGTATGACAAGCTTGGAATTACGTTCAACACCCGGCAGGGCATAGTCGAGAACCGTGGCCGTACAGTGGACGCGATGCAGCGTAGCTACGAACGGTGGGTCCTGGAGTTCGGCGAGGTCCTTTTCTCCTTTCCATAGCACCAGTCTGCCGTTGCTTGCAAGGAGAGGAAGAGCGTACTGAAGGATCGTCGCGATATGGGCGACACTCCTGGCAGTGATCATATCGAACGCTCGTTCGGGCAGAGCACTCGCGTGGTCTTCGACACGCCCGTGGACGACACGTGCTCCGGGAAGGGGCACGCCGCCCACCAGGCTCTCCAGGAAATGTGCCTTCTTGCCGATCGATTCGGACATCGTGACCGTCGTGGTCGGCCAGGCGAGTGCAAGGGGAACAGCGGGAAAGCCTCCCCCTGTTCCGATGTCAAGGAGCGAGTGTGGGGACTCGAGACCCACAAGCAAAGGCGCAAGCGAGTCGCGAATGTGTGTCGCCAGCAGGTGTCCGGGATCGGCGTCAGACGTCAAGTTCATGACTTCGTTGGTCTGGGCAAGCATGGTCAGAAACGATGCCAGCCCCGCGCAGAACGTGTCGGTGGATATCGCTGGCCTCTCCCCGACAGGCAGTGCGGCAGCGAAGTCATTCATTGACTTCCGTACGACAGGAAGAAGTCGCGTCGGATCAAGCTTGCCAGCAATATCCATGGGGTCCTCCGGTTACTGTTCCACGTGGAACAATTTGATGTTCAGAGCCACTTTGCCAGGACGCCATTGATGACGCCAACCGATGCGAGAAAAACAATTGCACACGCTCCCAGGACGCCCAACGAGATGCAAGCAATGGCCACAGGTTTCTTCATGCGTATGATCTCGGCAATGAGACAGCCCGTGTAGGCACCAGTCCCCGGCAAAGGGATGGCGACAAACACCGCGAGCCCGACGAAAAGTCCGTACTTTGCCAATGTGTTTCCACTGCGGGCCGTCAGGCGACTGCGGTATCGCCGGAACCATGCCCACTGGGATGCGACCGCAAGAAGCGGTTTCTCCAGGAGATAGAACAGTGGCGCGATACACAGGTTGGCGAGCGTTGCGACCAGCAGCGCCTCCCACACGGACATCTTGAGCACACCGATAGCATACGGAAGGGCACCGCGGACTTCGACGCCCGGAATGATGGTGATGAAGAATATCTGCAGGATGTTTCTCAGAAGAGTAGACATGTTCCCAGTATATGGGAGCCCTCAGAGGATGCAACGCGAATATTATAAAACGCCGCACCGCCGAGGTGGAGGTCACAGTCATCTGACCCTCCTTCTCCTCAGGAATGTCAAACGCCCTGGCATATGAGTCAGGGCGTTTTCATGAAAGGCAACGGTCAGGTTCAGCGACCGATCAGCGTTCCCTGACGACCTGTACGTACCTGGCCGTCTTGTCGATGATTCCTTGCAGATCGGCGCCGTGGTCGCGCATGAACACCATGTAGTCCACGCATTCGTGTGTCATGACTTCCCCGGGGACCGTGATCGGGATGCCGGGTGGATAAGGAGTCACGAGCTCCGCGATGATGCGCCCGACGGAATCTTCCATGCGGACGCGCTCCCTCTTGGCATAGTATGCTTCGAATGGGAAGAGGACCATCTCGGGAATATTGGGGATGGGTGGCGGCGGAGCGATGGTCGAGGTCTTGCCGTGGCGTTTGCGTGAGATATCCTCGAGTGCTTTGATGAGGATTTCGACCGCTTCCCTGGGTGTCCCGATCGTGATGAATGCCAGGATGTTCTCAAGGTCAGACAACTCGATTTCGACGTTGTAGTCTCTGTTGAGGATATCCTCGACCTGGAATCCAGTCAGCCCCAGCCTCGACACATGAACAGTCAGCTTCGTGAGGTCGACATCATAGACGGCCTCGGTGTGAGCGCGTTCCCTGCCCGGGGCAAAGAGTCCCTCGATGTTGTTGATACGCCGGCGAGCATCTTCTGCGAGGTCGATGGCTCGCTGAAGAAGGTCGTGACCGTTCGTCGCCATCTGCATGCGGGCGACGTCGAGCGCCGTCATGAGGATGTACGAGGGCGACGAGCTCTCCAGCATCGTGAGCGTGGCTCGCACCAGTTCCTTGTCGACGCGCCGTGAGCCCAGATGCAGCATGGATGTTTGAGTAAGGCCGGAGAGCGTCTTGTGCGTACTCTGGACAACCATGTCGGCGCCCGCATCGACAGCACTCTTGGGAAGGTCCTGGTGAAAATGGAAGTGTGACCCGTGGGCTTCGTCGACCAGGATGCGACGTCCGGTGGCGTGCGCTTTCTGCACGTAGTAGTCGATGTCCGAGCTGATGCCGAAGTAGTTGGGATTGGTCACGAAGACGGTTTTGGCTTCAGGGTGATCGCGGAGCACGCGCGCGAACGTTTTCTTGGATGGGAACGTCTGGAACTGCAGCAGGCGGTCTTCTTCGGCCTCAAGGTAGATGGGACGCAGTTCGTTGAGGATGAGCGCTCCGTACATCGAGCGGTGCGAGTTGCGCTGTACGATGACGCGGTCGTTGGGATCGCAGGTCGAGAGGATCATTGCCTGGTTCCCGACCGTCGAACCGTTGACGAGGAAAAATGACTCTATCGCACCGTACGCTTCGGCAGCCAGCTCCTGTGCTTCCTTGACGACGCCGATGGGGCGATGGAGGTAGTCGAGTCCTTCGACCTCCGTCAAGTCGGAAAGGAACACATTCTCGCCCCAGAACTCCTTGAGGCGGGGATGAATGCCCTGACCTGACATGTGCCCCGGCATGTGGAGACCGGCGCGGTGCTTGCCGATATACGACTGAACAGCATCAAAAAATGGGGTACGACTCTGATCTCTCATGGAAAAGAGTGTACTGGCCGGACTCGTGCTGTCAACGCGCGAGGATGAATCCTGGTGCCTGGTACCACCTGGTTCAGAATGTCTGTCCGGGTTCCAGGACTATGCAATGGGCGCTCGTCGAGGCCTCCACCTTTGTCCGGAACAGTTGTGGGTCAACGGAGATGAGGGGGAAGGTCCCGTAGTGCATGGGGATCACAGTGCGTGGTGCAAGCATCTTGACCGCTTCTACGGCGTCGTCGATGCCCATCGTGAAGTTGCCGCCAATAGGGAGAAGAGCGATGTCTAGCGGGTGCAGGCGACCGATGAGCTCCATGTCGAGAAACACGCCCGTGTCACCGGCATGGTAGGTCGTCCGTTCTCCAGTTTTGACGACAAAACCGCAGGGATTTCCCGTGTAGATGACGCAGCCGTTCTCGGTCACCGAGGAACCGTGCAGAGCCTGCGTCAGGAAGAGTTCACCGAATGGGAAGACGTGATTGCCGCCGATGTGCATGGAATGCACATTCGAAACCCCTTTGCCTGTAAGGTAGGTGATGAGTTCTGCCGGGCCGATGACCGTTGCCCCAGTGCGTCTGGCGATGGCGATGGTATCGCCCAGATGATCGGAATGGCCATGCGTCACGAGGATATAGGTCGGATGGACGTCGTCGGGACCGATGGATGCCGAAGGGTTGCCCGAGAGGAACGGGTCGATGAGGATGTCGCCGGCCGGCGTGGTGATCAGGAAAGCCGAATGACCAAGATAGGTGAGCTGCTCATGTGCCATAGTGTCGTGTGCCTCCTCCTCAGTTTATCTTTTGGAGTATACTGGTCAAGTTTTAGTTCGATCATTCACAGTGGAACTTGCAATTGCATTGGACGTGGTAAGATATGTCAAGTAATTTGCTTTGCGATAGTTCGCGCGCTGCCAACACCTGCATCGAGGAATTGCAGTTGCGCCGGGGGAAGTAAACGTGATCAATAGAGTAACGGTCAGCGTTCCTGCAAGCACGGCCAACGTTGGACCAGGGTTTGACTCTTTTGGGCTGGCTCTCGAAATGCGTAGTACGTATACTGTCGAGATCCTCCCTGCGGAAGAGAAGTGGAGTGTCCACTTCGAAGGCATGGGCGCCGATGTCCTCAACGAAAAGGGTTTCAAGTTCGTCAGTGAGGTCATGGACTACTTCGAGCGTGCCGAATCGGTGCATCTGCCGCCGCTGAGCATCAACGTTCATACTGGCATTCCTTTGACGCGCGGTCTGGGATCCGGTGGCAGCGCCATCGTGGGACTCCTGTCATGCTTCGAGGTCCTGATGAACACGCAGTTCGATACCGGCAAAATCCTCAAGTATGCTATCGCCATCGAGGGACACCCCGACAACGTCACTGCATCACTGGTCGGTGGGTTCACCATTGCTTCGAGCGACAAGAGCGAGGTGGCCTACATGAAGGTCGTTCCCCAGGGCCTCAAGGTTGTCGTTACGGTTCCATCCAACTTCCTGTCGACAAAGAAAGCCCGAGCGTGTCTTCCTGACATGTATGCCCGCAAGGACGCCATCTTCAACATTGGTCGTGCCTCGATGCTGTCTGCCTGCATCTTCAGTGGCAATTATGACCTCCTGTCGTTTGCGCTTCATGATCGCCTCCACGAGCACTACCGCGAGAAGCTTATCACCGGATTCCACGAAGTCTCGCATGCCGCTGACCGGGCAGGAGCCTATGGCAGTTTTCTGTCGGGAGCCGGACCCAGCATTGCCGCTCTCACCGAGCCCGCCAAGGCGGAGAAGGTTGCCAAGGCCATGCAGAAGGCGATGATCGAGTTGGATGCAGAGGCTGAAACGTTTGTCCTCGACATTTCAGCCCAAGGAGTCATCCTGCAAACCAGCGAAGACGAGAAAGCATAGCCCCTTTTTCTTTCAGAATTGATGACCGCCCACCTTTTACGGTGGGCGGTTCTTCTTTTCCCGTCCATTCCATACCGAAGACCTGTAAAGTGGCTTCAGAAGCGGGTTTCGAGCATCGCACCACAAAAAGTGACCCTGACAGACGATTTCAAATAATCTGCCGTATCATTACACGTTTTCGATTCATTCAGCCTCACCATGGGCATATTTCACTGGAACGAGCCTCGGATGCGGACTTCAGAACGGCGCTCTGAAACCTGGCCTTGCCGGGGTTTTTCCACAGGCCCTGACAGGTTGTCCACTATACGACCGTACGTGACTCCACCAGTTTTCCACATAATTAACAGTGGCTGTGGAGAAAAGTCGATTTTGCGGAAAACATAAACAAAAACCCCGGTGGGTTCATGCCGGGGTTTTTGTTGTTTCTCTTTATATCAAGATACTGATAAGACAAACGAACAACTGACTACAGCTTTGCCAGCAGCCCCGTCCTCTCGTTGAACTGATCGATGAGCCTGTCGAACGCTGGGGCAGCAGTCCAGATCTGATTCCAGAACTCTGGCTCCCATAGTTCGCGCAGTTCCTCTGCAGTCTTGCCCTGCTGCTCGACCCAGGTGAAGTACTTGAGGTTGTGCAGCTGCTTGCGGTCGCGATAGTTGAGCTCGCGGTACCAGTCCGTCAGAATGCCCTCGAGATACTTCGCATAGTCGAGCGCCGCGTCCATCTCGGTATAGGGACCATACTCGGCGCGCAGTTCTTCGATGCGTGACAGGTACAGGTCGGCGGAATCCGTGAACACGGTGAAGACGACGTCGTTCTCGTCCATCTCCTCGTATTTGGCCATCTTGATCGCCGCGACCATGTTTGCCAGAGAGGAGATGCCCATCAGGTTGAGCTGCTCGATGATCTCGCGCGGGACACCCTTCTTCTCAAGGTAGACCTTGCCTGCTTCCTCGTTAAAGAGACGAAGCAGATGCATCGGATACTCGTCGTCGATGGCGGCCACAGCATCGGTATTGCGGACGTTGTGGATCCAGGGGACATGCTTGTCGCCGATACCCTCGATACGGTGCGCGCCAAACCCGTTTGCATAGAGGGTCGGGCACTGCAGGGCTTCGACAGCCGTGATATGGCTGTACGGATAGACCTTCTTCAGGTACTCGCCGGCACTGATAGTTCCCGCAGAGCCAGTGGCGGAGACATAGCCCGCCATGCGCGATCTCGGACCTTTGATGCTGTTGAAGACCTGTTCGAATGCAGAGCCGGTCATGTCATAGTGCCACAGTGCGTTGCCGAACTCCTCGAACTGATTGAAGACGACGATGTTGTCACCACGAGTGGTCTTCAGCTCGTGTACCTTGTCGTAAATCTCTTTGACGTTGGACTCGGTTCCAGGAGTGCCGATGACCTCCTTGGTTCCGATTTCACGCAGCCAGTCGAAGCGTTCTTTGCTCATCCCCTCCGGGAGGATGGCGACAGCATCCGTGGCCAGCAGAGCACAGTCGAAGGCGCCACCGCGACAGTAGTTGCCTGTGGACGGCCATACAGCCGCCTGTCGGGCCGGGTCAAACTGTCCGGTCACGAGTCGCGGGACGAGGCAGCCAAATGCAGCGCCGACCTTGTGCGCGCCGGTGGGAAAATACTTGCCGACGATGCCCACAACGCGAGCCTTGATGCCAGTGATGGAACTTGGGAGTTCGATATAGTTCACGTCGCCATACAGGCCCGTTTTCACGTTGTTGTGCCACGTGATACGGAACAGGTTGATGGGGTTGACGTCCCAGAGGCCGACACCCTTGAGCCTGGCCTTGACCTTATCCGGGACAAGCGATGGATCCTTCTGCTGTGCGAAGGTGGGGATGATGATGTTGCGGTCCTGAGCCAGCTTAACGGTTTTTGCCAGAACGTCTTCGTGGACAGTCATATCAAATACGGCCATGTTACACTCCTCTTATCAAAGAATCCGCATATCAGGTGTGAAAACACTTATAGAAACCAACTTTTTAGTCTAGCACCCCCGAAGGCTTGTTCAACCCTTGTGTGTGAAGAGCTTGACAAGCCGGCCGGTCGCATCGCGCAAGGAAGCACCAAGAAGCTCGGGGTCGAGAGTCTTCTCTGGTTCGTTGTGAAACACAGTGAAGGGGACCTGGTGCCCGTTGATTGCGATGAATCCCTCGTCATGTCCTTGAGACAGGCGTGTCCAGTCGTTGTCCTTGTAGTATCGCTCCATCTTGGCGTCCTCGAGCGAATGATACAGGATGGAATCGGCCTGTTCAGGGCGATAGCGCCGGCGGTTCTTGCGCAGGGACTCCTCGAATGAGACGTCGATGTACAGGATGGTGGCGCGGGTGAGCACATCGTCCGACAGATGCTGAAACGCATTGGCAAAGCCGTGTTCCCCGCCGCGAGCGAACTCCATCATGACCGTGTGGTGTTCGAGAAACAGCGGGTCCCGCGCCAGCTTCTTGCGAAAATCCAGGTCGATGCGTTCAATGAAGAAGTCCCAGATGCGGTCGTCCAGGAAGTACAGGGCATCGTCTGTATCCCGCCTGCCAAGGCCCATGGATTGTCTGATTGCGTCGTTCTCAAAGGTTTGCCAGACATAAATAAAGTCGTCCAGTTCCTCGAACGGGGCGATGTGGTACTCCTGCAGTCGCTTCTCGTCGGGCAGCTGTTTCAGGAAGTCGATTGTCTCGCTCTTGCCTGCTGCGGGTCGACCGATGAGCAGGATCACATCCAGTTTTTTCATGATACCTCCATGTGGGGTGACGCCCCGGCTTCATCATATGAAAACTTGCCCCAAAAGCACAGATGCAGAGCAGCCCGCCATTGTACCAAGCTGCGTGCGAAAAACAAACGACGAGAGCAGCTTGGTACAGTCAGCGCTTCTGCTGCAGTTCCTCAATGAGGACCATCAGGCGTGGCCGCTCTTCGGGGATGTCATCTGCGAGGCGTGCGACGGCCACGGGAAGCAGCCAGCTCCACATGGCGTCTGCTGCGTCGGGCTGCAGCTCGTGGTAGCGTTTCAGCCATGCTCTGTAGAACCGGTCCTTTGCCTCGCGCTCAACCCATGCTACGCGAAAAGACCCGGGAGGGGCATCCGCGATCCGCAGCAGCAGCGCAGTGCGTGCGGCGTCGGATGCGGGTGTTCCACGTGCGGCAAACGACCAGTCGATGATAGACGGACCCTGCGGCGTCATGAGCACGTTGTCCGGGTGGAAGTCGCAGTGGCACAGACGATCTCCGTCGGGGAGCCTCTCGAGGACGGCCAGGGCGTCACCTTTGACGCGTGCAACCGCGCCGGCCCGGGCGATGCGCCGCGCGAGATCCTCGCGCCGGGACGTGAGTCCCGGCACATGACAGTCATGGATGCGCGCCTGCAGTTCTGCGAAGATGCCTGCATAGTGGGTCACCCGCATAGGTTCGCGGGCGAGAAGAGACAGCATACTGTGTCCCGTCAACCGTTCCAGCACTAGCCCTCGACGGCCGTCGACAGTGATCACATCCCTGAGCTGAGGCGATGGGACGCCGGCGGCGTTGGCCGCCCTGGTTCCTTCCACTTCCTGGTCGATGAGCGTCGACGGAAACCCCGGGACAAAGAGTTTGAGGGCACTGTTTTCCTTCCAGGCATACACCTCTGCGGTTCGTCCATGACCGAGCAGCGTTGCCGAACCGATGTGTTCTTCCATGACATCCTCCTGGTGACGGTCGTGAGCAGGCATGTCGTTCATGGCATGGCCCTGAGGCGTGGAACAAGTATCCAGATGAGAGCTGCGGCCGCCAATGCTGCACAGGCGTTGATGATGACGGCCACGGGCTCGCCTGTCCATTGTGCCAGCCAACCTATCAGGAGCGAGCCGATGGGCATCACGCCGAAAAATACCAAGCTATAGACAGCGCTGACGCGCCCCCGCAGAGAGTCTTCCACTTGCGCCTGGACCAGCACATTACAGAGATTGACGACCAGGATGCTGGCAAATCCGACCAGGGCCATGAGAAGGAGTTCAAGGGGCATGAAACGAGCAACAGCGAAGATCAGAAGAGCGATGGGATAGGCGAATGTTCCGAACGCGGCAATGCGCCCCTTTACTTTCAGATGGCTGATGGTCGCGATGGTCAGCGCTGCCAGCAGCGCGCCAATGCCTCGTGCAGACTGGAGCAGGCCGTTGATGGTCGCGCCAGTCGTTGCACTGCCGTGAAGGACGTTGATTGCCCAGGCGGGGATGAGCGTAGNNATGTTCTGGTGTCTCCAGACGTACTTGAGCCCCTCCACGATTCCTGCCATGGGGCTCTGATTCCTGGGAGACAATGGCACCGGTCGAAGGTGCATGAACAAGAGGGCTGCGATGACCGCGACAAAGGACAGGCCATTGATCGTGAAGCACCAGGCCGGTCCGAGGAGGGCGTACACGGCGCCCGCCGCCGCCGGTCCAAGCGCCGTGGCCACATTGAACATCGAACCGTTGAGTGCGACAGCATTGGGCAGGTGTCGTCTGTCGTCAACCAGCTGATCCACCAAGGCCAGGCGCGCTGGTGAGTCGAAGGTATTGGCGATTCCGAGCAGAAACGCCAGGACCAGGATGTGCCACGGTCGTATGGCGCCGGTAAACGTCAGCAATGCCAGGACAAAGGCCAGTACCAGCATGGCAGACTGCGTATAGAGCATCAGCGTCTTGCGGGGTACGCGGTCTGCGACCGAACCTGCATACAGCATGAACAGCCAGACCGGGATGCCATTGGCGAACGCGACGTAGCCGAGGAAGGCTACTGACTTGGTCAGCTGGTAGGCGAGGTATCCCTGTGCTGTCACCTGCATCCAGGTCCCGAAGAGTGAAACGAGCTGTCCGGCGAACCAGATGCGGTAGTTCCGGTACCGCATGGCTGCGAATGTATCGCGTGGGCTGATGCGCCGTTCAGGAACCATGGCCTGCGTATCGAAGCACTCCGCTGAAGTATCTTTGTTCACCTTTTCGTCAGCCATCCACCTAACCTCTCTTCTCAGGGATCGTGCGTAACAAACAGAATAACATGAGTTTAGCACAAACCAGTCAGAGAAAGCAAGCAGCCAGGAACTGCGCCGTTCCTGTTGCAGGCCGGCGCCCTCTCGTCAGTTGCAGGGTAGTCACAGGGAGTGAATTGCATAGAATGGAATCCCAATTCTGCATGGTCGACGTGGGCAGTTGGGGCCTATGTGTGGAATCCGTTCGTGGCAGGGAACGCAAGGGCAGGGTCAAGAACGAACAAGGAGTGTGGACATGGCAGCACAGCATACTGGCACAGACCGGCTGAGCGTTATCATTACGGTTGCCGATCGCATGTGGAGAGGCCTCTTCATTAACTGGCTGGCATCCAGTCCACTTCTCGTGAATCCAGTCAGAGCATCATTGATGCGCCTCTATGGGATACGGACAACAACGAATGGGAT
>NZ_QXIU01000155.1 GCF_003570935.1 Candidatus Cryosericum odellii | reverse complement strand
GTGCAGATGCAGACTGTCTCTCGCACGCAGTGCTCGACCTCTGAATCCTCCCAGTGCAGCCCGGAGCAGTGTCGAACGGCTGCCTAGCACGTATGGAACGTCGATACCGCCGGCAACACATAGCCAGGCACGGCAACCGGCTCCGATGCAACCGGTCATAGAGAGGACGCTGCCGGTTCGTACCAGGACCGCAGTCCATGCCGGAATATCGCGCCCATCCACCTGCAGGCCCATGTCAGCGCCCGTTAGTGCCACCAGCGCATCTGTCGTGAACACCAGACATGGACCGGAGAGTGTGATTTCCAGAGCCGCCGCCCCTTCCTCGTTTCCAACCAGAAAATTCCCGAGTGCCAGCGCCTGTCGGTCCATGGCTCCTGAAACGGGGATCCCCATGTTCTGCAGTCCCCAGCGGCCCTCGTCCTGTACTGTCGTCAACATGCCGGGCTCGAGCACGTCACATCCGCCAACATCCTGCTCTGAAACATCGCATATTTGTGGATAACATGTGAATTCATCTGACTGCTTCTCTTCAAATTCCTGAAGGCTGATGGGAGAAAAGCGAACGACGTCTCCTGCCTGCACCAGCGAATGCTGCTCGCGCGACGGCTCAAACAACGTGAGAGGCGTGCGGCCGATGATGTTCCAGGCTCCCGGGCTGGACACCGGGTAGACGCCTGTCTGTGTGCCCGCGATGCCCACGCTCCCTGCCGGAACGACGGTTCGCGGTGTTGCCAGGCGCGGTGTTGCCAGTTGTGGGTCGAGGCCCATAAGGTATGGGAAGCCAGGCAGGAACCCCAGCATGGAGCACTGGTAGCCAGCTGCAACATGTCGCTGCACGACCTCCTGTTCGCTCAGTCCAGATTGCCGACAGACGACCTCCATGTCCGGGCCGCATGCGCCGCCATAACAGACTGGGATCGTGACGGTCCTGGGGTGAACGGATGGGGCGACCATGACGTTTTTTGTGGCTGTGGACACAAGTTCCTCGACCTCTTCCACTGAGGCCTGCAGCGGCCGGACGATCAGCCCCAGAGAGCAGTATCCCAGCACCGTCTCGACCAGCCAGGCAGGATGCAGCGTCTCGACGGCGCGTTGCAGCGCGTGAACGCGTGCACTGGTTGAGGGCGAGACGTCGCTTCCAACCACGACCAGCCAGCAGCTGTCGCCGTCCTGCACTATGGATGAGGTCCATTCCTGCGATTCCATTTTATCATGATAGCGCTGTTTGCTCAGAGTGCTCTTCCGATTCGCCGGGACTGTGGGGACGAGGTTCCAACGGGGGTGACGCAGTTCATCAGCCGATCTCCTTGTCTGTCCTTCCTGCACAGGCGGCAATCGATCTGTTGCACCGTCAGCCGCGTTTCTCTCTTTGGCAGAGTCGCGCGTTGACCGTTTTCACTCCTGCGGTATGATGCAGTCAACACACAGGGGGTGCCACATGTTGCCTCGAGTGATCATACACAATGCGGTGAGCGCGGATGGACGCATCGACTGGTTTGAAGCCGACGTCGGGGTTTTGTACGACCTCGCGGGGAGATGGCATGAGGACTGCGCGCTGGTGGGCTCGAGCACGGTGTTGGCGGCTCCTGAATCGGCGGTGCGGGACAAGGGTACCTGGGAACCACAGGCCCCCCTTCCGGCTGACACACGTCCTCTACTGGCAATCGTGGACAGTCGAGGGCGAGTCCGCTGCTGGAGGACGTGGCTGGCGATGCCCTATTGGCGAGGTGGCGTGGCGATCTGCTCGGATAGCACGCCGGACGAATATCTGCAGTACCTGGCCGAGGTGGGAGTCGATTGCATCGTTGCCGGACCCGAGAAGGTCGACCTGAGGGCCGCACTGGAAGAGTTGAACATGCGCTACGGCGTCCAGACCGTGCGCGTTGACTCGGGTGGCATTCTGAACGGCGTGTTGCTCCGGGCCGGACTCGTGAATGAGGTCAGTATCCTCGTGCATCCTGCGCTGGTTGGTGGAACGTCCCAGCGTTCCATGTTCCGAGCGCTGGACCTGGCGTCCCCCGACGGCGTCATTCCTCTCGCGCTTGTCAGCGCTGAGACAATGGGTGAAGGCCTGGTGTGGCTGCGCTACAAGGTCACCGGCAGGAGAAAGAAGAAAGCCCCCCGAACGATCTGAAACAGTTCACTCCACAATTGTGCGCATCGTGGGCACTTGTTTGACTCAAGGGCGCGTTTCGTCTATACCTGAGACAGACAAAGGCATGAGAGGAATGGTCGTCTTGGACATCAGGGTCGGATAACAGGAATTCTGCAGGTTTCTTTACGGTTGGTTTAAGGGGGTCTCACATGGTTACCCGTATACCGGCACAGGAACGCCATTTTGTCGACCTGTCATGGATGCAGGCCTATTGGCTCTTTTCATACGGCGAGTGGTTCGTGCCGGATAACGTGCACCTGGGAATGCTGCGTGCCTTCAACGACGACTTGATCCAGTCGAAGGAAGGCTTCGGGATGCACTTCCACGAGGAGCTGGAGATCGTCACGATCATGCTCGTGGGACAACTGACTATCACCGATGATGCCGGGGAACGCACGACCGTCCACGCAGGTGAGGTGCACCGCATCTCTGCAGGTACGGGGACGCGTCACACGGAGAGGAACGAAGAGAGCGATCCAGCCCGATACTATCAGATCTGGGTCTTCCCGGACAAGCCCGGAGTGATGCCGTCGCACGAACAGAAGGACTTCACTCAGATGTCGCGGCAGGATCGGTTGCTGACGGTGGCTTCTGGCAGGGGACAGCCCGATGCAGTGACGCTGCATGCCGACGCCTCCATCTCACTGTCGACGTTTTCTCCAGCCTTTGCGCTTGAGTACCCCATTACAGGCGACCGGTGTGTCCTGCTGTATGTGACGTCCGGGTCCATTTCACTCAACGGCACCCTCCTGGAACAAGGAGATCAAGGACGAGTGACCGGGGAAATCACAGCGCTCTCCCTTTCTTCGGCAACGGGCGGGAGCTTCGTCCTTGTAGACGTTGCTACTTAGTCCCCCTCCATCTCTGTTCACGGCGTCACCCTTGTTCTGAAGACGCCGGCGAGCTCCCCGTCACGTGCAACGTGACGGGGTTCTTCGTATCATAATCTGGAGTACTAGCGGGTCGAGCCGCGGCGAGCAAAGGAGCATAAGGATGATTATGGCGAGCCTGATCGAAAAGTCGCATACCGTGCAAACTCTGACAGCCAGAGCCCTAGAGACGCTGGGCGGCGTGGAGCACGGAGAGCGGTGACTGTCGCTGCTCGTGCCCGTCGTCGTACCATGACCGGAGCGTTGGTTCTTACACTGGGGCTGGCCGTCATGGGCATGTTCCTGCTGCATGGGTACCTGCCGGCACTCGACTGGGTGCAGTCGTGGCTGCTGGCCGTCACGGGCATCACGTTTCTCACCTATGGCTATGACAAGCTGGTTGCGGGGACGGGAGCAACCCGTGTACCGGAAAGAGCCCTCTTAACACTGGCGTTTGCGGGTGGTACCGTCGGCGCGCTCCTCGGCATGCGGCTGTTTCACCACAAGACCAGCAAAGAAAGCTTCCTGGAACGGTTCTGGCTGGTCGTCGCCGTTCAGATCGTGGTCGTCGCCGGCTGGTACATCTTCCTGCGTCCGCGCTGACGATTCCTTTACACAAACCGACCGCAT
>NZ_QXIU01000154.1 GCF_003570935.1 Candidatus Cryosericum odellii | reverse complement strand
GGCGCATTCTATCATCATTTTCCCAGCAAGGGGTCGGTGTTTGTGGCACTGCTCAATGCCTGGTTGGCAGAGCTCGATCGGCAGTTTGCTGCAGCGCAGACGGGTGGTGAATCCGTGCCGCGGCAGGTTGCGGCCATGGCAGCAGGTGTGAACGAGATTTACCACGTGGCCGGTACCAAGTGGAACATCTTGCTCGAATTCTGGGCCAAGTCCAAGGCGGATCCCGAAGTGGCACGCAGCACCGTCGAGATGATTCGCAGATACCAGGGGTTCTTCCAGCAGTTGCTGGACCGCGGCGTGTCTGAAGGAAGCCTGCGGGTGGAGAATTCGAATCTGGCAGCAACCCTCGTGCTCAGCGCCGTGCTGGGGCTGCTGCTCCAGGGCATCCTGGACCCCGAAGGTCAGGACTGGGGAGCGCTCATGCAACGTGTATTGTCGATGCTCATGGAGTCCATGAGCGGAGGGAAACCATGAAGGTCCTCGTAACGGGCGCATTTGGAAACGTCGGAACGTATGCCGCCGATGAGCTGCTGAGCCGTGGAGCGACCGTCCGTTGTCTGGACATCCCGTCGTCCCTGTCGAAGCGGAAAGCCCGGCCCTATGCCGGCAAGGTCGAAATCATCTGGGGTGACATCCGCAACACGGAGGCCGTCGCACGTGCCGTGCAGGGTGTCGATGCCATTGTCCACCTGGCTTTCATCATCCCGCCCAAGAGTGAGCAGTGCCCCGCGTGGGCTGAGACCATCAACGTCGGTGGCACATGGAATCTCCTGCAGGCAGCGCTTGCCTCGAAGAGCAGGCCTCGCATTGTCTTCAGCTCTTCCATCGCCCTGTATGGTCGTACGCAGCACCTCGCACCACCCCGCAAGGCTGACGAACTGCTTCACCCCTATGAGGACTACGCCTATCACAAGATGACCTGCGAACACATGCTGCATGCGTCGGGCCTGCCATGGGTCATCCTCCGGTTCGGCGCCGTCCCTCCCATCGAATTCGGCGAGCTGGACCCTCTCATGTTTGAGGTGAGGATGGACGACCGTATGGAGTACCTGGCACCCATGGACGCCGGCGCAGCGGTTGCGGCGGCAGCGATGCTGCCTGGACTGGAAGGAAAAACACTGATGGTCGCGGGCGGGCCGTCCTGCCAGGTGACCGGACGGCAGTTTATGCAGCGCTCGTTCGACGCACTGGGCATAGGAATGCTGCCTGAGTCGGCGTTCTCGCAGACGCCGTTCCATTGTGACTTCATGGACACCGAGGAGAGCGAACGACTGCTGCACTACCAGCATTACAGCTTTGACGAGACACTGGCGCTGCAGCGGAGGACCCTGGGATGGAAGAAGCTGTTCGTCCCCATCGCACGACCATTTATCCGTCGGAAACTGCTAGCCATGTCACCCTACTACAAGCGTCACAGTGGTCAAGAAGCCCCGAAGGCAAGCTCCAGACCTGTCCGAGTAATTCCCTCTATCGTCGACCGGAGCAACGGCGCACGATCAAGAATTAAAGCGTAATGTACGGACATGTCGCAGCGTCAAGGAGGGAGTATCCATACCCTTCAGGGGGCAATGTTCTGAAGTAGCTGCTGTAATGACCATTGAAAACGTCCGCATGGATATAATAGTGACATGACAAAGAAGATTGCTGTTGTTGGTGTTGGTGGGAGGACGGGAACGCTGTTTGCCCATGAGATGCGGAACTCTGCTCAAATACTGGGAGTTGCAAGGCATGCGCAAATGGACAATATTAAGGATGGCAACATCCTTATTGCAAGGCAAGGGAGCAAGCCGACAAGATTTGAATGTGATGTCATTGAAGAAGATGCATTTACCAAGGAAACTGCCCCGGATTTTATTCTTCTGACAACGAAAAATCCCGTTGCCCCATCAGTGAGGTACTACTACCAAAGAGTACGACAAGAAACCCCTCCTGACTTGATCTTGTCTCAAAATGGTGTTTTTGCAGCGGAAGAGGCAAGAATCGAACTTGAGAGAATATTCGGTTCGAATGCCCAAAGGATCAGAATAATAAGGGTTGCCCTGTTTAACCCCGTTTCCATGGAAAAAACCGCTGACAATACGGTAATTTCGTATTTTGTACCAATAAGATTGGCTTTCGGAGTGGCGTTTGGGCCTGACAAGATACAAGATCTAAGAGAACTTTTCCTCGAGGCCGAACTTGAAGCCGAGGAAATTGCATCCGAAAATGTCAAGAACATGGAGTTTTCGAAGCTCTTTACGAATCTGTTGGGAGTGTCTTCCTCTTCGTACGGGTTGACTATTGAAGAGGGTTTTGCAGACAAGAAGGTTTTCGAGGAAGAAATTGAATCGTTGAGAGAGTATGCAAGAACAGTCAAAGAAAGTGGAGGAAGATTTTTGAATTTGCACCACTATCCAACGCGCCTGTATGCTTCTTTGCTTGGCTCTCTTCCTTTGCCCCTTCTGAGCCTTTTCAGAAAGCGGATTGCCAAAGCAATTGCGAAAGGGAGAGGAAGGAAGGAAAAAGGCAACATTGACGAAATTGATCACTATAACGGTGCAGTCGTAAAAATTGGGGAGCGATTCAACATTGATACTCCGGTGAATAGGAAGATTTGCCAAACGATGAAGGCAAGGGGATGATCGTGTTCATTGCGCTTTTGATTGCCGCCTATCTTCTGGGCTCTATTCCTTTTGGTTTTCTGGTGGGCAAATTGAAGGGAGTGGACGTAAGGACGATTGGCTCAAAATCTGCCTCATCGACAAATGTCTCAAGGGCGCTTGGCTGGAAATGGGGGGTTGTTTCGGCACTCCTCGATTTCTCAAAGGGTTTTTTGCCGGCATATTTAGCCAAGACACTCTTGTCGAGTCACTGGCAGATTGTGATTGTCGCATTGCTTCCCACCGTTGGACAGGTCCTCCCAATCTTTCTTAGATTCAAAGGAGGAAAGGGCGCTTCTACTTTCTATGGTGCGACTCTCGCATTCATCGGGCCACGGTATTTTGTCTGCTTTTTCCCTGTCTTGTTGCTCATCTTTCTTGTGACCAGGAAAACGAGTTTGTCTAACTTAGTATTCTCGTGGGTTCTGGTAGTTTTGATGTACATCTTCTTTCCATTATACTACGCTGTCTTCGCTTTGTTGGGAGCATCCTTCCTGGTGTTTGCTTTGAGGGACAATATTAGAAGACTTCGCAAAGGAACTGAGCCTGATACACCCATTACTTGGTAACCAGACACTTATTCTTGAATCTAGTCGGACAGGGCGGGGTGAGATGACTCACCAGACAAAGGAGAGGGATATGGAGATGATCGCAGCGTGTGGTCTCGTTTGTACGACTTGTCCGGCATATGTGGCTGGCAGGACGACTGACAGGCCATTGCAGGAGAAGACGGCCGCCGAATGGTCGGCAGGCTACGGCATCGAGGTCAAGCCCGAGGACGTCGTCTGTGACGGGTGTCAGTCGACTGGACCACGACTGTTCTCGCACTGTGCCGTCTGCGACGTGCGGGCATGTGCCCATGGCAAGGGCTACGCTACCTGCGCCGAGTGCGGCGAGTACAACGAGTGCAAGACCATCAATGGGTTCTTTGGGTTCTGTCCCGAGGCGAAACCCGCCCTGGACAGTCTGAGAGCGAAGTAGACGGATTGATGGTTGCAGTTCCGGACCGCTGCAGGGTATGCGGCGGCCTCATGACGTGCACTGGAGGAGCGCATGCCGACTGACGACGATGGCATAATGGTACCAGTCTGGCTTTCGACGCAGCAGGTCAGCCAGGTTCGGGCTCTCGCGGGCGTCTGTGAGGGAAGAGACGGCTACTCGATGGAGGCACGGCTGGACTTCGGCACGCTGGAGACACGGCCGGAGGGTTCAGTCAGCGATGTGTTGTGGTACGAGAGTGGACAGCTTGTTGGGTTTGCGGGCATGAACAGTTATGGTGACCCCTCGGAAGTCGAAGCAACTATCCTTGTCCATCCCGACTTTCGGAGGAAGGGTATTGGCCGCCGTATGGCGCGAGTTGTGGTACGGGAATGCCAGGAACACGAAGTGAGACGGCTGCTGATCGTCGTGCCGCAGGAGTCGCGGGAAGGCCCTACGTTCGCCGCGGCGATGGGGACGCGGCACTCCCACAGCGAGTACACGATGGACCTTGATACGAGGCGGATTCCCCCGTTTGAGCCGATTCACGACGCGGTGGAACTCCGGCCTGCAGGTGCCGAGGATGTGCCCGTCATGGCGGCGATTGTTGCCTCAGCGTTTGCAGAACCGGTTCAAGAAGAGGAACAGGCCCTTGTGCGTCTGATGAAGGATCCTATGCGGACGACCTACCTGGCGGCCCAGGACGGGCGGCCCGTCGGTGTCATTCAGTCGGCCGTCAGTGATGGCCGTGTGTTCATCATCCACTTCGCAGTGCGGCCCGAGATGCAGGGACAGGGTATCGGGCGACAGATGTTGATGGCCATTGTCCGCGGCCTGCAAAACAGCGGCAGCCAGTGGATCACCATCGAGGTCGAGACAGAGAATCGGAACGCCCTCTCTCTTTACCAGCGGTGCGGGTTCGTGACGATCAACGCCACGGACTACGAACTGCTGGAGCTGCCCAGGATCCCCACGGCTCCCGAGCTCCTGTTCGACTGCTAACTGCCGGATTTCGCAAACAGGCCCGTCAGCTCCTCGCTGATGCGCCAGAGGCGCTGCTGAGCGGCGACGTCATACGATGCGCGCGAGGACCGGACCGCGTGTCTGCGCTGGAAGTATCGGCCGGTGACTCCCTCGACATCAGGTGATGACGCTAGCCAAACGCCGGTATCCGCGCCCTCCTCCGGGCTCACGGCAGAGAACCGGTCCATCATCCGTTTGGCTGTCCTGATGAGCCAGCCGCTGTCCATGCAGATGTTCGTGTGCACCAGGCCGGGGTTGATGGCGTTGACCGTGACCCCGCTTCCCTCCAGTCGCCTCGCCAGTTCATAGACGAACAGCAAGTTTGCCAGCTTGGACTGCGCGTATGCCTGCTGCGAGAAGTAGAAACGCTCGCCCTGCAGATTGTCCCAGTGCATGCGCCCGCGCCGGTGTTCGTAGGAGGAGGTCACGATGACGCGCGACGGCGCGCTGTCAAGCAGGACGGGAAGCAGTAGATTGGTGAGCAGGAAGGGAGCCAGGTGGTTGACGGCGAAGACTTCCTCGTACCCGTCGATGGTGGCACGCCGTGTCGGGAACACCGTTCCGGCGTTGTTGACCAGGACGTGCAGGCGATCCCAGTGGGCCATGAATGCCCGGGCAAGACCGTTCACCTCCGCTATCGACGCCAGGTCAGCGCACAGGAAGTGCACGTCTTCGTTGGCTGTGCGTCGAGTGATGGCAGACACCAGGTCCTGTCCGCGCTCCGCACTGCGTCCCGTGACGACGACCGTCGCCCCCATACGGGCAAGAGCTTCTGCCATGGCTGCGCCAATGCCGCGTGTGGCGCCTGTCACCAGGCAGACCCTGTCCTGTAACATTCGGGACGGTTCCATTTCTGTTACAGAGGTTTGATGGGGATGGAGTAGACGCGCGCGGCGGACACGCTGACCAGCTCGCGTTCGGGATAGCGCAGTGCAGTCAGGCTTCCTCCGTGGACGCAGCCGGTGTCGATGTTGATGGTGTTCCCAACCCAAGCCGCTTCGGCGATGGGCAGGTGTCCCCAGACAACGACCGCGTCGCCCTCGTATGCATGTGCCCAGTCGGCGAGGACCTTGAGTCCGAAGTCGTCTCGCTGGCCGGTCGGGGAGCCGAACAGCGCAACGTCGCGCGCCCGTGGCGAGTCGATGCCGTGGAGGTCCTGGGGCAGGCCTGCATGTGCGACCACCAGATTGCCACCGTCCAGGACGAGGTGTGACGGCAGTTCATCCAGGAACTCGCGGACAAGCGCCTGCATCTCCTCTCCAGCCGCGTTCAGCTCCTGCAGTGTATGGTCGAGTCCATTACTGATCTTGACTGGGGCTCCCTGCAATGCCCTGAGCAGCTTGTCGTCGTGATTGCCGAGCACGGTCAGGGCAGCGCCTGAGCGGACCATCGCCATGACGACCAGGAGCGTACGGACGTTGTCAGGTCCGCGGTCCGTGAAGTCGCCGACGAAAACCGCCGTCCTGCCTTCTGGCGCCGTAATATGGGGAATCAGGGAGCTCGGGTTCTCAACCTTGTAGCCCATGATCCTGAGCAGTGAGAGGAGTTCATCACAACACCCGTGGAGGTCGCCGATCACGTCAAAGGAGCCTGCTCTGTCACGCCACAGGGTCGGCGAGGGATGAGAGGGCATTCCAAAGGCGTCTGCCTCTTCCACGGAATGTAACACGATGACGTGATCGAATCCTTCATGACTCAACACACCCTCGCTGACAGGCGCCTGAGCGTGCTGGCGGTCCACGACGAAGTCGCCTACGACGCGGTCCAGCCGTTGCCGGTTGCGCTCCTTGCACACCTGGGGTGGAAGCTCGAACAGGATAGCCATAGATGGACGGTGATAGCGGGCTGCGAGCTCCAGCAGTGGCCGGCGTGCCTTTGCCTGCACGTT
>NZ_QXIU01000153.1 GCF_003570935.1 Candidatus Cryosericum odellii | reverse complement strand
TATCTAAAATGTATAAGAAATTGGTAGGAGGTATCCATGCAATATAAGATTATCATCCGGCGCGGCACTGCTGTTTTCTTGCGCGAATGCGCCGTAGAAGTATCCGCCCTGCTCGGTTTCCGCTCGACTTCCATGGAATTTCCCGTCCTCCGCTTCGAGGATGATGCTGCTGTCCCGGGCGTCCCCGGGCTGCACTTCTTCCTCCAGATCGCAGCGGGTATGGATTGTGCCTTCAGGATCAGCCGAAATGGTAGCCGTGTCGATCTGCTCCTCCGGGACGAGGCGGGGACCGAGGGATTGCTCTACACCCTATGCTCTTCCTTCGATCGGATCGAAGGCAGTGAGGACTTTGAGATATGCGAGGCAGACCCTGTGGAGCCCTCGGGCTCGGGTGACCGTGTCAGTGGCACCGGACCCTTCGCCGAAGCGCGGTGTCCGGGAATTATGGAAGGCGGCTATCATCACCGCCCATCCGTGCAGGGGCTCGAGGCGCTCTTCGAGCGTGAGTACCTCGTCAAGGACGAGGACTACGACTTCCTCCCGGACCGGATCGATGCCTCCATTGCATTGCCCAAAGGATTCGACGACTTCGAACTCAGCGCCGCCTGCGATGTCGCGGCTCGGCTCGGTATGGAGAGCCTGGGGCTCGAGTTGCCCATCCTGGCACGGGAGGGGCGCCCTCGCAGCGCGCTGATATGGATCGGGCGTTCAGATGTATGTCGAGTTACGTTGCGTGGCGGGCATGGTATGGCGGGGACTGCGGGAGAGACGCGGATCATCGATCTGCTCGGCGAGGGCGAGGCCCTCGCATCCATGGCCTCGACCCTCTGCGGCCGCTTTCCCGGTACCGGCGATCTCTCCCCTCTGGATGACGTCTGCGCGGACGTTCGACGCGCCGTCACGTTCCGGAGCCTCGACGGTCAACTCGCCTGGCTCGACGCGTCGGGTGCGCCTGCGGGGACCGTGGCGTATGTCGAGCCGGGCATCGAATCGCGGCGGCCAGCGCTGGAGGCTCGCTTTCCAGGAGTCGAGTTTCGGAACCGCGGAACTCTCGAGCCCATATGCAATCGCGAGATTGAGCTTCCTTGGGAATTGGATATGTGCCACACCCTGCTGGAGGAGGTCTATCCGAGGCTGGGAGCGGAGGAGGGCACCGAGATTCTCGTTGTCATCAGCGAGGACCGTCCGACCTGTGCAGCGCTCGAAAAGGAAATTCGGGCCGCAGCTATCGCACGCGGAGCTCGATTCCCCCGAGTTCGAGTCGTCTGCGCTTTCAAGCAGGGGCTCAGTTGGATGCGCGACTATGTGTTGCCAGAACTGGTTGCGCTGGGCGGTGTCGATTCGGTGGAGGTAGGATTCTCCGTTTTCCTGCCCGAGGGGCGCGAAACTTGGACGGACGAGGATGGGGCTACGCCGAAGATCAGCGCGAATCGCCCGTCCGACCCAGATGCCTGGTTTGAGTCGCCTATCCGTCTTCTGCAGGAGCTCTATCCTGTCGATGACTTGGTTGCTGCAGCTCTCGGCATAGGGCGCGAGCATGTTAGGTTTTCTGTCCTCGCTCACACCGGCGTTCTGGGCTACAGAATCGTCGCGCGGGACCGCAGTGGTGCTGTGGTCTATGATGACACGTACGACGTGTCTGTGGCGGAGCGTCCCTACCTTGACGACTTTCCTGAGATTGGCAAGGTGCATCCGGGTACCGGCCGGGTGACCTTGTCCAGACACGGGAAACGGATGTGGGAAGGGCGTTTCAAGACCGATATGGAGAATGTCTGGGATGCATATCAGCGCGATGTTCTCCCTGCGTGTCGGTCGCTTGCTGAACGTTCCTGCGGTGGAAAGGCGACCGCTGCTGGCCAGCCTTTCTTTGCCCAGCTCAGGGTCGAGGTCGAGGCGAGCGAGCCCGACGAGGCTCTGGGGATCCGGCACGACCGGATATCCTCCCTGGAGTCGCTCCACGAGGACATCTACTTCGCTGGTCTCGACTACTTCCAGACACTCGGCGTCAAGGCCGAGGGCAAGGGCTTCGACTTCCCGGGGCTCATCCTTCCCGTTATCCGCAAGGGCATTGGGAAGCCACAGATGAGATTTTCGATCTTAACGGAGCACCCGGGCGGTGCCGCCTTCGAGATGCGGGGAGAACGCGAGGTGCCCACCTATGCTGCCATCGCGGATGACGACGCTGTCGAGGTCTTCGTCGAGGAATTGAGCTACGATCCTTCGTGTGGGGCTTTCTCACCGCTGATCCACATCCATGTCCCGGAGCCTGCTGGGCAGGAGGGCAGGGCCAGGGTCGCCGACCCGGCTGCTTTCCTGCGCTCCTACGCGCGTCTCCTATCTGAGGGATTGCTTGACGCGTCGCGTCACGCCGCCGGAATTCCTCTGCTGCGCTTTGCCCTGGTGGATGGGTCCGTCGTGGACGTTGTCCCGCCGGCCATGGAGACTGATTCCCCCGTCCAGGACATCTGTGACATCGACCTCATGGAAGGCAAACTCATCGGGTGCGATGAGTATCGTGCGATCGCTGAAAGACTCAAACATGTTGAGGGCATACGTGTTCGCAAGGTCGCCGAGAGCCGCCAGGGGAGGAATATCTTCGCGATTGAGTTCCCGCCGCAATTGCCCGGCTACATCTCAAGAACCAAGCTCGTTGCATCTCGGCCTACTGTGTACATTAACGCGCGGCACCATGCAAACGAAGTCTCGTCCACGAATTCGGCCTTAGCGCTCGTAAGCACGCTCCTCACCGACAAGGCGTATGAGAGTGTCGCGGACAAAGTGAACATCGTCATCGTCCCCCTTGAGAACGCTGATGGTGCTGCGATTCATTACGATCTGGCTACCGACAACCCGGAATGGATACTTCATACGGCGCGCTATAACTCTCTTGGCAGGGAATTCGCCTATGACTATTTCCACGACGCTACGCCTCACACGGAGGCTCTCGGCTTCACGCAGGTCTGGCGCGACTGGCTTCCGGACGTTGTCATGGACGATCACGGAGTGCCGAACCATGAATGGTGTCAGCAATTTTCGGGCTACACATCACCCTGGTTCAAGGGATTCTGGATGCCCCGCGCCCTCATGTACGGCTACTTCTGGTACGTGACCGACGAGGCATACGCCGGAAACAAGGTATTGGCCGAACGTATCCAGGAAGCGTTCGCTGATAGAATCGGGTCGAGAAGCGAGTGTCGATCGTTGAACGCTGAGTGGCGCGACCGCTTCGAGAAGTACGCCCATGCCTGGATGCCCAGGCTTTTCCCCGCGGAGTACTACAAGGACGTTATCTTCTATTGGGTACCGTACGCCTACAAGCCCGACTATCACTACGTGTCCGTGAGATACCCGTGGGTGACGGCGTCTAGTTTCGTGACAGAGATCTCGGATGAAGGGGCGAGGGGCGAATATCTCGGGCTTTGCGCGCGCACGCATGAGGCGGGGGACCTGGCCGTGATCGATCTCCTCCGCTCTCTGGACACGCAGGTGGAGAGCGAAGTCCGGCGCGGAGGCGTGGCCGCATCGACCGGCGGCTGGACCGTATCGGCCCGTCTTGCGCGGAAGAGGCCTCCTGCAGGCGCACGCAACGGATAATTTTCTCCTGGCTTCACACGTATGGCTGTGTTGCGTTGGCTGATATTGCTTCTCTCAACAGTGTCTGACTGGTATGTATAGTATCAAAACATCAAAGATACAGACCGGAAAGGAATGGCTGTGAAAACCTACAGAGGCACATGCTCCTGGGCTTTTGACATTAAATGAAAAAAGTGCTAGCGTAAAGAAGTTAGAATCAATCGCGGGTGCAAAGGAGGCCAAAGACAATGCGCCTTTTACTCGAGGTTCTGTTGAGAGAGAGAAAAACGGGGAGGTTCTGGAGTGTCAACTTGTAATCGTATCTTGAAGTCAAGGCACATAATCGAATTGGTTTCCGCAGTGATTCCTGGCACCTTGCTTGGCTTCAATGCTTCCTTTGACATGGATCAGAACGGAAGTGGCAACTACCGGAAGGACACCAAACGTTTCCTGAGGAGGAGAGAGTGATCAAACTCATTGGTATTGCGATTGTCATTATTGGCTTCGCATTAAAGTTCGACAACATCGGGATCATCCTGGTTGCTGCCCTCGTAACCGGCCTCGTGGGGGGGATGAACGTCGGAAAGGTTCTCCAGGTCTTGGGGGACAGCTTCGTCGCAAACAGGGGAATGTGTATCTTCATCCCGATCTTCCTTGTGACAGGGACTCTAGAACGTAACGGTCTCAAGGAGACTGCGGCTAAACTCATCGGCAAGGTCAAGAATGCAACGGCTGGTGTTGTCATCAGCGCCTACGGGGTCCTCCGCCTTGTTCTTGCCGCGTTCAACGTGAGCCTTGGTGGTTCCGCCGGCTTCGTCAGACCTGTGGTCGTACCGATGGCCAGAGGTGCCGTTGAGGACAAGTATGGCAAGGTCAACGAAGATCATCTCGAGGAAATCAAGGGCATGGGAGCCGGGATGGAGAATATCACTTGGTTCTTCGGCCAGGTTCTCTTCGTTGGTGGCTCCGGTGGACTCCTCGTCCAAGCCACGCTCAAGAGCGCCGGCTACGACGTCAGTCTGCTCGACCTGGCGAAGACCGAGATACCAGTGGCTATATTCGCTCTCGTCGCGGCCTGTGTCCTGTACATTCTTAAGGATAATCGGCTGAGCAAGAAGTATTACAGCAAGAAAAAGTAGGGGAGGGCGGAGAATATGCAATTCTTCATGGATTCCACAGTCACAATGGGCACAAAGCTCCTCGAAGTTCTCTACATCTTTATGGGTGCCATCGCGCTCTATGCGGGCATTAAGACGCTTCTGGAGAAGGAACACAAATCCAGGGTGCCGACGGCGGTGTTCTGGATTGCCCTTGGCATCGTCTTGGCCTTTGGGCACTGGATTCCCAGCCTTATCAACGGCATCCTCGTCGTCATCATGGCCATACCTGCAGTGTTGCGGATGGTGAAGGCGGGAACGGACACCTCCGCGTCGAAGGAATACACGAGGGCCGCGTCGGACAAGATCGGGTACAAGATCTTTATCCCGACCTTGATGATGGGGGTTGGTGCGATCGTTTTCGCCATCTTTACGAAGATCAGTGCCCTCGTTGGCGTTGGCGTTGGCGTTGTCGTGGCGATGATCATCCTTATGGTCTTCTCTAAGGACAACACACCGAAGGTGTTTTTCGATGATTCCAAACACCTCCTCGACATGGTCGGACCACTGTCCATGTTGCCGATGTTGCTTGCCTCACTCGGCGCGATATTCACCGCGGCCGGCGTCGGTCCGGTCATTGCTGGCTACGTTGCCAATGTAATTCCCAAGGGAAACGTGAACGTCGGTATCATCGTCTTCGCCATTGCGATGGCTCTCTTCACGATGATCATGGGCAACGCCTTCGCGGCTATCACCGTAATCACGGTCGGTATCGGCGTCCCCTTCGTTTTGGCGTATGGCGCGAATCCAACGGTCATCGGCATGTTGGCCCTGACCTGCGGCTACTGCGGGACTCTCTGCACGCCCATGGCGGCGAACTTCAACATTGTTCCCGTGGCGATACTCGACATGAAAGGTCGCTACAATGTCATTAAGAACCAGCTAATCGTAGCAGGTCTCCTGCTGATATTCCAGATCGGCTACATGCTCATCGCGAAGTAAGGCCAGGTCATTCTTGCCAAGCCCTGGCGCGTGCGCCAGGGCTTGCTATCATTCAGGAGGGAAAAGCAATGCGCATCCTCATCACTGGCTTTGATCCATTTGGAAACGATACTGTCAATCCCGCATACGAGGCGGTGAAGCTCCTTCCGGACCGCATCTCCGGGGCCGAGATCGTGAAGCTTGAGATCCCCACTGTCTTCGGTAAGTGTGACCACGTCGTCCACGATGCCATCCTCGCGCACAAGCCCGACATCGTGCTTTCGGTAGGCCAGGCGGGCGGCCGATTCGACATCAGCGTAGAGCTCGTTGCCGTCAACATCGCCGACGGCAGGATACCCGACAACGAGGGCAACCAGCCCACAGGCCAGACCATACGCGAGCGAGGCGAGAACGCCTACTTCGCCACCCTGCCGGTCAAGGCTATGGTCGACAGGATCCGGGCGAGGGGCATCCCCGCGAGCGTTTCGTATACCGCCGGCTCCTACGTCTGCAACTACATCATGTACTGCGTGCTCCACATGGTCGCGACCGAGTTTCCCGGCCTCAAGGCCGGTTTTATCCACGTGCCCTTCATGCCGTCCCAGGCAATCGGCAAACCTGCAAACACACCGACGATGTCCATCGAGACCACCGCTGCGGCGATCGAAGCTGCAGTCGAGGCCATCGTGGAGGGCGGGGCTGGTCCGGAGAGGGCCGAAGGAGCGATCAGCTGAAGCATGAGCATCACCATGACAGATGGGGCCAGAATCGTCGTCCGCGACTGGCTCCGCATTAAAGAGGGTGAACGCCTCACGATCATTAGCGACGAGCTCCACGTGCCGGAGGCCATGGAGATGCGTGCTCATGCTGCGGTCGCGGGTGCATTGCCCATCCTGGTCATCGTGCCGAGTGCGAGTCCCCAATCCGGCGAGGGATTCGATGCGGGCTGCGTCGCCTTCCTCGGCGCTGACGCGATAATCGGTGCGACCCACAACTCGATAATGACTACGCGTGCGATAAGCGATGCTGTACACGCAGACTCGCGCTTTCTGTCCATCCCTCTTGCCACGAACGACGGCACCTCCCTCCTTGAGGGGGACATGATGACGATGGACCCAGAAGAGGCCCTCGGCCTAGCGCAGAGGATCAAACCCGCCTTCCAGGGAGCGCGAGCAGTGAGAGTCCGAACCGCTCTCGGCACAGACCTCAGGGTCTCGATCGAGGGGAGAACCGGGTCGATTTTCCGTGGGCTCTGCGACCGGAAGGGTATGGCGACCTCGGTGAGTTTCGAGTATTCCATCTCTATCGTGGAAAGCGAGACGCAGGGCTCTATCGTGCTGGACGGGTCCATGGGTTACATTGGTCTCGTCGACGAACCCGTCGCCCTCTCCTTCGAGGGAGGCAGGCTCGTCGATATCGAGAACAACCCATCTGGACGGCGCTTGGCCGATTACGTTCGAGGCTTCGACGACCAGCGCATGTATGTTGCCGGCGAGCTCGGCATCGGCCTCAACACAAAGGCTCGCTGCGAGGGTCGCTCCTACATAGAGGACGAGTGCACTTACGGCACTTTCCATATAGGCATGGGGAGGAACATAACCCTCGGAGGGCAGCACTACGCTAATGGACACTTCGACCTTATCACACGAGAGCCGGACATTACCGTAGACGACGCGCTGATCATGGCGAAGGGCGAAATAATCTGATCCTCTATCGGCCAACGGGGTGAAGGCTGAAGCAATCCACCCCAGAGTGCTGCGCATTCAGGTCACTTGTTTGACTCGGGGCGCGTTCCCTCTATACCTGTGACAGACGAAAACATGTGACGAATGCCCGTCCTAAACATCAGGGTCGGACAACAGGAATCCTGCAGGTTTTTTTACAGTTGTCATAAGGGGGTCTGACATGGCCACCCGCATACCGGCACAGGAACGTCATTTTGTCGACCTGTCATGGATGCAGGCCTATTGGCTCTTTTCATACGGCGAGTGGTTTGTACCAGACAATGTGCGCCTGGGCATGCTGCGCGCCTTCAACGACGACCTGATCCAGTCGAGGGAAGGCTTCGGGATGCATCTCCATGAGGAGCTGGAGATCGTCACGATCATGCTGATGGGACAACTGACCATAACCGATGATGCCGGGGAGCGCACGACTATCCATGCAGGTGAGGTACACCGCATCTCTACCGGTACGGGGACGCGGCACATGGAGAAGAATGAGGAGAGCGATCCGGCCCGATACTATCAGATCTGGATCTTCCCGGACAAGCCTGGGCTGACACCATCGCACGAAGAGAAGGACTTCACGCAGATGTCGCGGCAGGACCGGTTGCTGACGGTGGCTTCTGGCAAGGGACAGCCCAGTGCGGTGACGTTGCATGCCGACGCCTCCGTCTCACTGTCGGTGTTTTCTCCAGCCTTTACGCTTGAGTACCCCATCACGGGTGACCGGTGTGTCCTGCTGTATGTGACGTCCGGGTCCATTTCACTCAACGGCACCCTCTTGGAACAAGGAGACCAGGGACGAGTGACTGGAGAAACCAAGACGCTTTCCCTTGCCTCGGCAACGGGCGGGAGCTTCGTCTTCGTAGACGCTTCTGCCTGACCACCATTTCATCTCTGCCGACGGCGTCACTTCCCTGTCCTGAAGACGCCGGTGAGCTCCCCGTCACGTGCAATGCGACGGGGTTCTTTGTATCATAACCTGGAGAGCCTACACGTCGAGTCAGTGTGAACAAAGGAGTGCAAGGATGATCATGACCAGTCTGATCGACAATTCGTTTACCGTGCAGGCTCTGGCCGCCAAGGTCCGCGAGACACTGGGCGGCGGGGAGCAAGGAGGACAATGACTGTCGTTGCCCGTGCTCGTCGTCGTACCATGACCGATGCGTTGGTTCTCACGCTGGGGCTGACTGTCACAGGTATGTTCCTGCTGCATGGCTTCCTGGCTGCGCTCGACTGGGTGCAGTCGTGGTTACTGGCTGTCACGGCCATCACGTTTCTTACCTATGGCTATGACAAGTTGGTTGCCGGGACTGGGGCAACCCGTGTACCAGAGAGGGTCCTGTTGACACTGGCGTTTGCGGGCGGTACCGTCGGGGCACTCCTTGGCATGCGGCTGTTTCACCACAAGACCAGCAAAGAAAGCTTCCTGGAACGGTTCTGGCTGGTCGTCGCCGTTCAGGTTGTGGCCGTCGCTGGCTGGTACCTCTTCCTGCGCCCGCGCTGACGACTCCTTTACACAAACCGACCGCATCTGCGAACAGCGCCTCCTGGACTAAAGCATTAAAGTATTGATATTTCGTGCCCGGAAACCCGTATCATTGCGTAGGGGTCCGAAATTGCAGCACTTTACCGTGCACCATTTTTGGCAAGGCTGTCAATCAGGCTTCGGGATGGCAACAAGGCAAGAATGACAGAAGAACCAGTCACTGACAAGTGTCATCGCTAATTTAGTTCAATTCCTAAAATCGGGGTTCAATTACCAAAAAGCCGATTCAATATCCGATAGGTAGAACTACAAAGAAGAACAGCTCAGGAATGCCTATGGAACTGAAATCGTAGGGAGATCAAAGAGGCGTGAGCGCCAAAGTGTTGACCGTTCTCAAGTGTTAAGGCACATCGTTTAGTGTGTCGCAATGCTGTGTGGTGCTGCTGAAATCACAGATGCACAGCAACCTTGCTGCTATCTTCTGTTCTCGTAACCTCTACCAATCATACCCGCCGCCCCAGTCATAAATAAGCCATGGCGAGTTTGGATTGTCTCTCTTGAGTAAATAGCCCCAACTAACTCTTCCTTCGTCTATGGACGAACTCTTTCCTTTCTTGTACTTAATCTCAAAGACCACGTTGAAGGTCTTGGTGCCGGGAGCCTCTTGTGAATGCCTCTCGTTGATATCTATCAGTTTCACATAGTCTATTGCGTCAAAACCCCAATTTATGTTCTTTCTGTTCGGCGTCATGCGCTTCTCCATTTCAGCAAGGTTCTTCTCATTCCAGTATTTGAAGTACTCTTCGATGACCTGTTTGGCGGCAATGGATGATGGTTCTTGCTCGAACTGGTCGCTGGGACCATAGAAGAAGGATTCATTTGCTGTGTCTTGTTCAAAGTAGTATGCATTCGGAACATAGATTAGAGGAACTCCCTGCCAGTGAGGTTGGAGAATCCCTGTGACTGTGTAGGTCTGTCCTTTGATGATCGTGGGGGTTGGAACATCTTTCTGAGGAATTGCACTAATGTACGTCATGGTCCCATCAGGCGATCTGTCTGCCTTGTCTGAAAGCGGTTGACAGAGATAGAAAACAACAGACAACTGCTTCTTCGAAGTCTGTCCAGCGAAGGTGACCAGGGTGGTAGTGTCTGCCCGCACCGTTCTGGTGTCGATGACATCCGTTACTTTGAAGGTAGCCTGAATATTTCTTATGTAGGGACTCTTTCCGTCTAGGACAAATGCGGGAACGATACCTTTGTATGGGGTTGCACCATTCTGAATATCTTGAGCCATGGTGTTGCCTTGAGGAACATCAACTGTACCGGTAGTGGCTTTCGGTATGCAGCCAGCTGCAAGAATCAGCCCTGCTACTACAGCTAGTATCAACACGATATGTGAGTTCCTTCTCATTTCATGCCTCCCAACACAGCTTGCCTGTTGACGATGTCTTCGAATCCTGCTGATCATCAAGCCTTCAGCCCGCCGCATCCAGACGGCGTCACAGCGGAGATCATACCCTCTAGAATAAGTGTAACGCGGGGGGCTGTTTTGACTAACCTGGGCGACAAAATGATTGGAAAACGCCGGCCGAACGGAACTATCGTCATCATGCCAAACGCTGATGCAATGAACTTTTCGGACGAAATGATGGTACTATTTTCCATCGCAAATGATCTAACTATTTTCCGAATGATGTGACTTTTTTCCGCGACTCCACCATCGGACTTGACTGCCGCCTTTGTCCAGCGATAATAAGACCAACCGGTCGGTTTGTGAATCTGAGGCTGAACCGTTGGGGGTCACTATGAAACAGGAAGAACGTTCGCAGGAGACACGAAGCCGCATCCTTGCGGCTGCCGAGCAGAGTTTTGCTGAGCACGGCTACGATGTGACCAGCGTCGACAACATCTGTCGCGCCGCTGGTGTCAGCAAAGGCGCATTCTATCATCATTTTCCCAGCAAGGGGTCGGTGTTTGTGGCACTGCTCAATGCCTGGCTGGCAGACCTTGACCAGCAGTTCGCTGCAGCGCAGACGGGCGGTGAATCCGTGCCGCGGCAAGTTGCGGCGATGGCGTCGGGGGTGAACGAGATCTACCACGTGGCTGGCACCAAGTGGAACATCTTGCTTGAATTCTGGGCCAAGTCCAAGGCAGATCCCGAAGTGGCACGCAGCACTGTCGAGATGATTCGCAGATACCAAGGGTTCTTCCAGCAGTTGCTGGATCGCGGCGTGTCTGAAGGGAGCCTGCGGGTCAAGAACTCGAATCTAGCAGCAACCCTTGTGCTCAGCGCCGTGCTGGGGCTGCTGCTCCAGGGTATCCTGGACCCCGAAGGACAGAACTGGGGAGCGCTCATGCAACGCGTACTGTCCATGCTCATGGAGTCCATGAGCGGGAGGAAAACATGAAGGTCCTGGTAACGGGCGCATTTGGAAACGTCGGAACATACGCCGTTGACGAACTGTTGATCCGTGGAGCGACCGTCCGTTGTCTGGACATCCCGTTGCCCCTGTCGAAGCGGAAGGCTCGGCCCTATGCTGGCAAGGTCGAAATCGTTTGGGGCGACATCCGCAACGCGGAGGTCGTCGCACGGGCCGTACAGGGTATCGACGCGATCGTCCACCTGGCCTTTATCATTCCGCCCAAGAGCGAACAGCGCCCTGCATGGTCTGAGACCATCAACGTCGGCGGCACGTGGAACCTCCTGCAGGCCGCGCTCGCGTCGGGGCACAGGCCGCGTGTTGTCTTCAGCTCCTCCATCGCCCTGTATGGTCGTACGCAGCACCTCGCCCCGCCTCGCAAGGCCGACGAGCTGCTTCACCCGTATGAAGACTATGCCTACCATAAGTTGACCTGCGAACACATGCTGCATGCGTCGGGCCTGCCCTGGGTCATTCTTCGCTTTGGAGCCGTCCCTCCCATCGAGTTCGGAGAACTGGACCCGCTCATGTTCGAGGTCCGGATGGACGACCGCATGGAGTACCTTGCGCCCATGGACGCCGGTGCCGCCGCTGCGGCGGCGGCAATGTTACCTGGACTGGAGGGAAAAACACTGATGGTCGCGGGCGGGCCGTCCTGCCAGGTGACCGGACGGCAGTTTATGCAGCGCTCGTTCGACGCGCTGGGCATCGGGATGCTGCCAGAGTCGGCGTTCTCACAGACGCCGTTCCATTGTGACTTTATGGACACTGAGGAGAGCGAACGACTGCTGCACTACCAGCACCACAGCTTTGACGAGACACTGGAGCTCCAGCGGAAGACGCTGGGATGGAAGAAGCTGTTCGTACCCATTGTGCGGCCATTCATCCGTCGGAAGCTACTGGCCATGTCACCCTACTATGCCAGGAAAGTCAGAGCCAGGACGGTGAAACAGCAAACGAGCCCCGACTGAGATCAGTCACGCGTGGCGTTTCCCCCGTGTGACAATATACTGGATGAGTACCTTGCGCAGGTTGTGCCACCACAGGAACTTCGCAGACAAAGGAGAGAGACATGGAGATAATCGCAGCGTGTGGTCTGAATTGCACGACTTGTCCGGCGTACGTGGCCGGTAAGACAGCTGACATGGCATTGCAGGAGAAGACGGCCGCCGAATGGTCGACAGCCTACGGCATCGAGGTCAAACCTGAAGACGTGGTCTGTGACGGGTGTCAGTCGACAGGACCGCGGCTCTTCTCGCACTGCACCGTCTGCGACGTTCGTTTGTGCGCCCACGGCAAGGGCTATTCCACTTGCGCGGAGTGCGGCGAGTACGACGAGTGCAAAACCATCAATGGGTTCTTTGGGTCCTGCCCTGAGGCGAGAAACACCCTGGACAGCCTGAGAGCGAAGTAGCCCGCCCGGTGGCCGCGGTCCCGGATCGCTCCAGGGTATGCGGTGGACTCATGACATACACTGGAGGATCGCATGCCGACTGACGACAACAGCATGATGATAGCAGCTCGGCTTTCGACGCAACAGGTCAGCCAGGTTCGGGCTCTTGCGGACTCGTGCGAAGAGAGAGATGGTTACTCGATGGAGGCCCGTCTGGACATCGGCACGCTGGAGACACGGCCGGAGGGTTCGATCAGTGACGTGCTGTGGTACGAGAGTGGAGAGCTTGTCGGGTTTGCGGGCATGAACAGCTATAGTGACCCCTCGGAAGTCGAGGCAACCATCCTCGTCCATCCCGAGTTTCGCAGGAGGGGCATCGGTCGCTCCATGGCGCGCGCGGTCGTACGGGAATGCCAGAACCGAGGAGTGAGACGATTACTGATCGTCGTGCCACAGGAGTCACGGGAGGGCGCCGGGTTCGCCCACATGATGGGGACGCGGCACTCCCACAGCGAGTACACGATGGACCTTGATGTGAGCCGGATTCCACCATTTGAGCCGATTCACGACGCGGTGGAACTTCGCCCTGCGGGGGCTGAGGATGTGCCCATCATGGCCACAATTGTTGCTTCAGCGTTTGCGGAGCCGGTTGGGGAAGAGGAACAGGCTCTCGTGCGTTTGATGAAGAACTCTACCCGTATCACTTATCTTGCGACACAGGATGGGCGACCGGTCGGCGTCATCCAGTCAGCCGTCAGCGACGGGCGCGCGTTCATCGTACACTTCGCGGTAAGGCCGGAAATGCAGGGACGGGGCATTGGGCGACAGATGTTGATGGCCATTGTCCGCGGCCTGCAAAACAGCGGTGGCACGTGGATCACTATCGAGGTTGAGACAGAGAACCAGAATGCTCTCTCCCTGTACCAGCGGTGTGGCTTCGTGACAGTCAATGCCACGGACTACGAACTGCTGGAACTACCCAGGATCCCCACGGCCCCCGAGCTCCTGTTCGACCACTAACTACGCGCCAGATCCAGCGGATAGACCCGCCAATTCCTCACTGATGCGCCAGAGGCGCTGCTGAGCAGCGACGTCGTACGAAGCGCGCGAGGACCGGACCGCGTGTCTGCGCTGGAAGTAGCGACCGGTGACTCCTTCAACGTCGGGCGACGATGCCAGCCAAACGTTGGTGTCTGCGCCTTCTTCCGGGGTCACGGCGGAAAATCGGTCCATGATCTGTTTGGCCGTCCTGATCAGCCAGCCGCTGTCCATGCAGATGTTCGTGTGCACCAGGCCGGGGTTGACGGCATTGACGGTGACCTCACTTCCTTCGAGGCGTCTCGCCAGTTCGTAGACAAACAGCAGGTTTGCCAGCTTGGACTGCGCATATGCCTGCTGTGAGAAGTAGAAGTGCTCGCCCTGCAGGTTGTCCCAGTGCATGCGCCCACGGCGGTGTTCGTACGAAGACGTCACGATGATGCGTGACGGTGCACTCTCCTGCAGGACGGGAAGCAGGAGGCCGGTGAGCAGGAACGGTGCGAGGTGGTTGACGGCGAAGACTTCCTCGTACCCATCGACGGTGGTGCGTCGTGTCGGGAAGACTGTTCCGGCGTTGGCGACCAGGACATGCAGGCGGTCCCAGCGATCAGTGAACGCTCGTGCCAGACCGCGGACTTCCTCCATCAACGCGAGGTCGGCGCGCAGGAAGTGCACATCGTCGTTACCAGTGCGTTGCGTGATATCTGAGACGAGGTCCTGTCCCCGCTCGGCATTGCGCCCAGTGGCAACGACCGTCGCCCCAAGCGCAGCGAGTGCTTCAGCCGTGACAGCACCCAGGCCACGTGTGGCGCCAGTCACCAGACAGACCTTGCCCACCATCGTCCGCGGTGGTTCCATTCCGGCTACAAAGGCTTGATGGGGGCAGAGTAGACGCGCGCGGCCGGCACACTGACCAGCTCGCGTTCTGGATAACGCAGCGCCGTCAGGCTGCCTCCGTGGACGCAACCGGTGTCGATGTTGATGGTGTTTCCGACCCATACTGCTTCGGCGACGGGCAGGTGCCCCCACACAACCAGAGCGTCACCTTTGTACGCATGCGCCCAGTCAGCGAGAACCTTCAGTCCGAATGCATCCCGCTGGCCCGTCGGCGTGCCAAACAGGGCGACGTCGCGCACTCGCGGTGAGTCGATGCCATGAAACTCCAGCGGCAAGCCCGCATGAGCCACGACCAGGGCATCACCGTCCAGGATGAGGTGCGAAGGCAGCCCGTCCAGAAACTCGCGGACAAGCGCCTGCATTTCCTCGCCCGCTGCACCCAGCTCCTGCAGCGTGCGGTCGAGTCCATTGCTGATCTTGACTGGGGCTCCCTGCAACGCCCTGAGCAGCTTGTCGTCGTGATTGCCGAGCACGGTCAGGGCAGCGCCTGAGCGGACCATCGCTATGACGACCAGGAGCGTACGGACATTGTCGGGTCCGCGGTCCGTGAAGTCGCCGACGAAGACGGCCGTCCTGCCCTCGGGCGCCGTGATGCGTGGGATCAGCGCGGAAGGGTTCTCAACCTTGTAGCCCATGATCCTGAGCAGTGACAGGAGTTCGTCACAGCACCCGTGAACGTCCCCGATGACGTCGAACGATCCGGTCTTGTCGCACCGCATCGATGACGAGGGGCAGGCGGGCGCCCCGAAGGCGTCAGCCTCTTCTGCCGACCGGAGGACGATGACAGGGTCGAAGCCCTCATGACTCAGCACACCTTCGCTGACGGGCGCCTGGGCGTACTGGCGGTCTACGACGAAGTCGCCTACAACGCGGTCCACTCGCTGCCGGTTGCGCTCCTTGCACACCTGCGGCGGAAGCTCAAACAGGATAGCAGCGCACGGACGGTGATACCGCGCTGCGAGCTCCAGCAGAGGTCGGCGTGCCTTTGCCTGCACGTTCGTGGCATCAACGACTGTGAGGCGGCCGGCATGCAAGCGTTGTTCGACGATACAGTGCAGGACCGCAAATGCGGCTGTGGTTGCGGCCTGGTCCGCTTCGTCGTCGGCGACCATGGCGCGGCAGGCGTCGGACGACACAATCTGGGCCGGCTTGAAGTGTTTCTGTGCAAAGGTTGACTTGCCGGATCCGGACGGGCCGATGAGGACGACGAGTGCCCCCTGCGCGATGCTGGGTCCTGAGAGTTGTGTAGTCATGGAAGAAGGTACCCCTTTGCTATCAAAAGGTCGAGATAGTGCCGTGCTGCGTGGACAGCGGCGGCCGGCGCGTCGAATTCTGCGGTGGCCAGTTTCAGGGCGTCTTCGCGTTCTACGCCCAGCTGGATGAAGTTGACGACTTCTGCCTTGAGGTGGTACCAGCAGGGGAAGTCGCGTATCAGACGGTCATTCCACTGGAGGTCGTCCGGGGTCATCCACACCTCCTCAATGGGGCCGATGGCAGGGACCCTTGGCTGGAATTCCGGCATGGGAGAGGTCGTGCCCGCCGCAGCCAGTTCAGCGCGGACGACCGGGGTGTCGGTGGTCTCCTGCAGCGCGAGGAGTGCGGCACGGGTACGCCGAGCCACCCAGTCCCGTATCAATGGATCGCTGTACCGTACGCTGTCTGTCAGTCCCTGTTCACGTATGCGAGCTGCGACTACTGCGGCGCGCTCGTCCGGGATCCCGGTGATAAGGTCCGCGAGAGTATCCAGAACGCCACGGCCTATCCACTCGAAGGACTGGACGCTGGACTTGTCCGGCGTGTCGTCGCTGGAGTGATAATAGCGGTCGGGCCACTGGGTCAGCGAGAGAGCAGGGACGTGGACACTTGCGTCGTTGAGAATGGCGTGGTCGGAACCCCAGGTGAACCCAGTGAGTGTCAGGCGGAAGTCGTGAGTGGTCAAGTTGACGGCCATAAGGTCCGCAATGAACGACGGCAGTGACCACGGCGTCGCGGTGACTTCCAGGGTGGAGCCGGTTTTCGTCTGGTCTTCGCCGACCATGTCGATGTTGATGGCACATGCCAGATCGGGTTTCTGGTCGGCAAACCACGCGATTGTGCCATAGAACTCGGGCATCCACAGGGCAATGACCTCTTGCTCCAGCGGCACGCTCTGGAGGACACGCACCAGTTCGGCCAGCAGTGTGGCTCCGCTGGCGTTGTCGTTCGCGCCCGGCCGGGGATGACACAGGTGCGCCAGAAGGAGGATGGGCTTCCGCGCTCCGGGCGTACCCACGTGAGTTTCCAGCACCTGCAGGTCGCCCGTTCCGGCGTCAATGTCGAAGAAGGCGTCGACTTCGATGACCTCTTTCCCGACCATGTCCTGCAGATGTTTGAACGTACGGTGGCTGACGTTGAAGCCGAAGCCCTCGCCCTGTGACTCAGAGCCGAAGGAAGTATAGTTCACAGTATCGGGCATCTCTTCAGGTGTTCGGCCGATGCG
>NZ_QXIU01000152.1 GCF_003570935.1 Candidatus Cryosericum odellii | reverse complement strand
CCTTCTATTGGTTTTTACGGTAATTGTATAAGAATTGTGCCACCCTTGGTTTTATCTGAAGATTTGGCAAAGACAGCAGCGGATATAATGGAACAAGCGATGAACGATGCCATTGGAGGAAAAGTTGAAAGGGGCACCTCAACATGGTCTTGAGGTATGCGGGCAAGGGCTGGGATAGAAACCCCGAGTACCTGCAGGCAGCTGTTTCAGCAGCGGCAGAAGAGGCCGTGAGAGGGTGTAGATTGTTGCGGCAATTGCCGTTGGGAGGTAGTTGAAATGAGGTACTTCATCAGCCAGGACATGGAGGGCGTAGGTGGTCTTGTGTCATGGTCAGAAGGTATTCAGGAGCAGCGAGAACTCATCACGGGCGAGACGTGTGCCGCCATCGAAGGCATCCGGAGTGTGGACAAGGAAGCTGCAATCGTGGTCGCCGACAGTCACGGCCATATGCAGAACCTGTTGCTCGACAGGCTTCCACAGGACGTGCAGGTCGTGCGGGGAGCCCCTCGTCCGCTATGTATGGTCGAAGGAGCAGACGCAACCTGCGACGCAGCCCTGTTTATCGGCTACCATGCTCCCGCCGGAACACTGCATGCGTCCATGGACCATACCTTTACTACCACCATCTATGAGGTTCTGGCCAACGGGCATGCCGTGGGTGAGACAGAGCTCAATATGATCCTGTTAGCTCACCTGGGCATCCCGCTCATCTTTGGCGGCGGTGATGAGCAGTACTGCAAGTTCTCGCAGGAGTTCTTCCCCCACGCCGTCTTTGTCACCACCAAGTGGGCTACCGGCCGATATTCCCAGCGAACACTGATGCCCGAAGCATCGAGGGCACTGATCCGCGACGGTGCCGCCAATGCGACGCGTCAATTGATGACCCGGGGTCGCACGACACTCGCTGACGAGCAGCTTCAGGGAACCCTCCAACACGATGTTCTGGCGACTTCGCCGTCGACTTGGACCGTGCGTTTCCCGACGACCAGCATCTGCGATGTCGCCACGTGGATCCCCGGCTCTCTGCGCTCCGGCGGCCGTGAACTTACGTACACCTCGGATGAGCCGGTCGAGCTTTACCGTTTCCTGATGAGTTGCATTGTCGCAGGGAGGTACGACAAAGACCTGTAGCCTCTACACACATCCCCTCAGTCAATGACATGCCGGGCACAGCACGTGCCCGGCATTGTTGCCTTACATTAGAATCACCTCGAAACCGGGTAAAGTTGCTGGCGCCAGTCTATGTCTTTCCTCGGAATGATGTGGGGTGAAAGCCAGGACACGCTCATAGGGGGTACAGGGTGTGTCATACCAGAGATCCCAGACCGTCCTGCGGACGATGCTCCAGTTCTTCTGCTCCACTGGTCAGTTGTCATTCTTCCTGTATGGGCGTGACGCGTACAACATGGCCGAGCTGCACAAAGCGCCCTTGCGCCGCTACGTCCGACTCATGCGGTTGGAGGACAGCTTCCGACAGCTGCAGATCCCGCTACAGTTGGAGTAATACATCTCCTTCCGTCGTTCCCACAAAGACGCGAACCCATATGCCAATACACCCCTGTCCGTCGTTTCCGCGAAGGCGGGAACCCACTCCCTTGCTTGCAGCACCTGAGACTGTCGTATATGGGCTACTAGAGTCAGGTCTTGGAGAGTGTTACAGCTTTGGAGACAAATCCGTCGGATGCCTCCAGCAGGCGAACCGCTTCTTCGTTGGTGACTCCGGCCAGGAGCTGGGTGATCGCGATTTTGACCGAACCGTTCGAGAGAGTCAGTGCGTGCTCAGCTTCCTCTCGGGCAACTCCCGTCGCTAAACAGACAATACGCTTGGCCCGCTCGTCAAGTTTCTTGTTGGTTACTTTGAGGTCGACCATCAAGTTGCTATATACTTTGCCCATCTGGATCATCGTTGCTGTACTCAGCATATTGAGAACCATCTTTTGGGCAGTTCCTGCTTTCATACGGGTAGATCCCATGATTGCCTCTGGACCAACCAAAACAACGATGGAATGATCAGCAATCCGCTCCATCTCGGAATTCGGCGTACAGGTCAAGGCTATCGTCATGCTTTGCAGCGTCTTGGCGTAAAGCAACCCTCCGATGACATAGGGAGTTCTCCCACTGGCGGCAATCCCTACAACAATGTCACAAGATTTGAGATGTATAGATTCCAGGTCTTCTTTGGCCAATTCCCGCGAGTCCTCAGCTCCCTCCACCGCCTTAAATATGGCTCCCGCTCCACCCGCAATAAGACCTTGAACCATGTCCGGTGGCGTACCGTACGTAGGCGAGCACTCGGAAGCATCCAGTATTCCCAACCGTCCACTACTTCCAGCCCCGAGGTAGATGAGGCGTCCTCCGGCCCTCAGAGCATCAACGATCCTGTCAACTGCTGACGAAATTGGAGCTAGAACTTGTCTCACTGCCTCCGCTACTTTCAAGTCCTCTTTATTAATCTCCAGCAGGATATCATGAGTTGGGATCACGTCGATATCCAAGGTGTCCGGGTTACGTGTCTCCGTTAACAGGTGTTCGAGATCAAGCATCCAATCGCTCCTTTTCCACGTACTCCAGCTAATCAATCACCGTTTCAGCGATGTTGTGGATCTTTCCTCTCAATGCCAATAGTTTTTGATTATCCCGGCTTGGATGAATTCTATTGGTCAAAAGAATCACCCCTAAACCCCTCTGCTGATCGACCAGTAGCGATGTCCCGGTGAAGCCGGTGTGAAAGAGAGCGTCTTCAGAGGCCAAGTCACCCATGGCATCTCCAGGGTTTTTCAGCTTCCAGCCTAAGCCCCTTCTTTCTGTCAGTTGCTCAGTGTAGCATTGCCTCATGAGATTAAGTGAAGCGACACTGATGATCTTCCGTCCCTCATGATAACCATTGTTTAAGAGCATCCGCACAAAACGTCCCAAGTCCTGCGCAGTGGAGAAGAGACCGGCATGCCCGCTCACGCCCCCCATGGCATAGGCGTTGCCGTCATGGACTTTCCCACTGACGAACCCCCTATCTTCTCTGAATTCTGTCGCAACAAACCTCTCGGACCCCTCTGGTGAGGGATTAAAGCAAGTTTCATTCATGTCGAGAGGTTCAAAAACATACCGACGTAAAAACTGTTCCAGAGATCCGGAAAGTTTCTCGATCACTAATCCCAGGAGCATGAAATTAAGATCTGAATAGGTAACCACTGTCCCAGGTTGATCCACCAGGGGAACTTGATATAAATCGTCAATCACACCTGCACGACCACGATTCGCCTGGTAAAATTTAACACTCGCAGGCAGGCCGGAGGTATGTGTCAAGAGCTGAAGGATCGTTGTATTCTTCAAATGCCCAGCAGGCAGTATAGACCCTACGGTATCATGAAGCCTCAGCTCACCATTTTCGATCAAAATCATAATTGAAGTTGTCGTAGCAACAACCTTTGTAAGGGAAGCAATATCAAAGATACAATCGCTTCGCATTTCTCTCGGACCAGGGAGAATCTGGGCATGACCAGCAAAGCCAAAATGTTCTTCATCAGGAGTGATCAGACCCCAGACTGCGCCGGGGAATACCCCGTCTTCAATTGCTTTCTCTACACAGTGGTCAAACAGCTGAACACGATCCGCGATCATAATCTCTCCTCGCCGAGCTTTCTCATGTTTTCAGTAGATCATCCTGCAATAATTCCCGGCCTCGTAATCGCTGTACCTACAACAACCGCATGGGCACCGTACTCCAGCGCCAGCGCGGAAAGACCCGCATGATCGACGACTTGCCCGTCGTCACGCCGATGAAGTAAAAGGTCGGTACCTTTTTCGTGACAACAGGATACTGATTGTCCATGAAGCTCATTCTTGTCGTATCGCTTTCACGGCAGCGACAAAATGACGCGCGACCTCAGTGATCTTGTCAAACTGGCCGCTCCTGGCAAGAGCAGAAGAACACAGTTCACTGCCGGCGCCAACGGCAACAGCGCCCGCCTGCAGCCACGCCGCAACATTGTCAACGCTGACACCACCGGTCGGCATCAGGGGAATCTGCGGGAACGGACCGTGAAGGCTCTTGATGTACGATGGGCCGACCAGCGATCCGGGGAACAACTTGACGACGTCCGCACCCATACGATACGTCGCAAGAACTTCGGTCGGAGTCAGCGCTCCCGCCATTGTGACCAGCCCGGATGCCACCATTGCCTTGACAAGGTTCGGTTCGCAGACAGGACTAACAAGGAACCTCGCTCCAGCCGCAACGGCCTTGTCTACATCGGAAACCTCGGTGAGTGTTCCCATGCCCAGCACGATCTGATCCTGATACTTGACTGCAACCTTTGCTGTCACGGCATATGCATCAGGTGTCGAGAGCGTTATCTCGATACTGTTGACACCCCCGGCTACCAGTGCATCGACCATTTTGAGGGTCAGCTCGGGCGATGGGCCGCGCAGAACGGCAATGAGACCATTGGTACGAATTTGCTGAAGTGTTTCCTGTTTTGTCATAGTCATTGTAGGTTCTCCTTGCATTTCTCGATATCAGACAACACGGTGCGCAAGGTCAAGCGCCAGCTCAGCGACAGAAACAGAGTTGGCTCCGGGCGTATTCATGACGATGACGCCATGGTGCTTTGCTGCTTCCAGATCAATGTTATCTAGCTATCTACGCCGGCACCGTAGCGTGAAATAACTTTCAGACGATCAGCAGATGCTCAGCTTCCGGCTCGCCCTGCGTGAACGAGGCTGGTGACACGAGAACCGCGCACTTCTGTGCCCATCGTGGAGTGGCATACAGAACAGTCCCAGGATGTGGAACCATTCAACATCGCAATCTCCCTCGGGAGTCTCCATGACCATGTAACCCTTCTAAAT
>NZ_QXIU01000151.1 GCF_003570935.1 Candidatus Cryosericum odellii | reverse complement strand
TCAGAATCGATGAGACCAGCATAGCCAAAAGGGCGCTGTGGTGCAAGCGCCTGAGCCGATGACGGGGATGCAAGCGGGGATGTTTTGGTTGAGACCCCAATGCCTTGCAGCATGCCGGCGGAATGGCGTCAGCACAGGAGAAGACTGCCATGAATGTGTGCAATGCAGACGTTTACAACATGCAACAGCGAAATCCGGATATACTTATGTCGCTCGTGAGAAACTGTAGATTACTGCGGCGGTTGCCGCTGGGAGGTATCTGAAATGAAGTACTTCATCAGTCTGGACATGGAGGGCGTAGCTGGCCTTGTGTCATGGTCGGAAACCAGCCAGGAACAGCGAGAGCTCATGACGGGCGAGACGTGCGCTGCCATCGAAGGCATCCGGAGTGTCGACAAAGAAGCTGCAATCGTGATCGCCGACAGTCACAGTCGGGGGCAGAACCTATTGCTCGACAGGCTTCCGCAGGACGTACAGGTCGTGCGAGGCTACCCGCGCCCACTGTACATGGTCGAAGGAGCAGATGCAACCTGCGACGCAGCCCTGTTTGTCGGCTACCATGCTCCCATCGGAACGTTGAATGGGTCCATGGACCACACCTATTCCTCGGCCTCCATCTACGAGGTTCTGGCCAACGGGCACGTCATGGGTGAGACAGAACTCAACATGGTCCTGCTGGCCCGTCTGGGCATCCCCTTTATCTTCGGCAGCGGTGATGAGCAGTACTGCGGATTCTCACAGCAGTTCTTCCCCCACGCTGTCTTTGTCACCACTAAGTGGGCCACCGGCCGGTATTCACAGCGGACGCTGATGCCCGAAGCATCGAAGACGCTGATCCGCGACGGTGCCGCCAATGCGACGCGACAATTGATGACCCATGGTCGCACGACACTCGCTGACGAGCAGCTTCAGGGGACCGTCCAGCACGAGGTTCTGGTGACTTCACCATCAACCTGGACCGTGCGCTTCCTGACGACCAGTGCCTGCGACGTCGCAGCCTGGATCCCCGGCTCCCGACGTTCCGGCGGCCGTGAACTTTCGTACACCTCAGATGAACCGGTCGAGCTTTACCGTTTCCTGATGAGTTGCACCGTCGCAGGGAAGTACGCCCACGATCTGTAGCCTATAAGGTTCTGTCACTCGACGACAATGCCGGGCACATCATGTGCCCGGCATTGTCGCATACAGTTTTTCTGTTGTGCTTTCCTATTTGCCTGCTGGTGCCATGTACGCGTACTTCCAGTCGACAAACCCGATGCTGCCCTGATAGAAGTCCTTGACCCTCTTGCTCAGCAGAACGGGGTTCGTGTAGAAGTAGATTGGGGAAATGGCGAAGTCCTTCATCAGTGTATCCTCGGCGAGGTGCATAGCCTTGAGACGAGCGGTCTGATCAGCAGTCGCTTTCTCAGTTGCAATAGCCTGATCATAGACCTTGCTGGTCCATCCCAGATCATTGTTGCCACCACCTGTGATATACAGATCCAGGAATGTATTGGGATCCATGTAGTCAGCAGTCCATCCCGCACGGGCAACGTCATAGTTGAGATTGTCTCTGTCCTGCAGGAACACGCCCCACTCCTCGTTCTTGAGGGTGCAGGTGATACCAAGATTCTTCTTCCACATTTGCTGGATCGCTTCAGCAATCGCTTTGTGCAGAGAAGAGGTGTTCATCAGATAGGTAAACGCAGGGAACCCCTTGCCTCCTGGATATCCTGCGTCTGCCAGCAACTTCTGGGCGGTCGCGATATCGTTGTCTTTGAAATACGTTTCACCGCCAACTTTGCGGAAGTCACTGTTCGGGGTCGCATCAGGGAAACCGTAGGGGATGAACGCCATTGCAGGCAACTCACCACCTTTTGTAACGTTGTCCACGATCTGCTGACGATTGATCGCGAGCGTCAAGGCCTGACGGACACGCGGATCATTGAATGGCTTCTTGCTGTTGTTAAAATTGAGATAATAGGTGCCGAGGTATGGCAGGATCTGCGCATCTCCTGAAGCGACAAGGCTCTTCAGTTCGGACGACGGGACGTTAGCCGCAGCGTCCAGTTGACCGCTCTGATACATCGAAAGTGCTGTCGACTCATCCTCGACCATATCGTAGATGACCGTGGTCAGACGCACCGTGGCGGCATCCCAATATGTGTCGTTCTTGACCATTGTCAGGTGATCGTTGTGAGCCCATTCAGTAGGCTTGAAGGGACCGTCGCAAACAAAGGTCGAGGGAGCGGCAGCCCACTTCGGATTTGTCTCAACGACCTTCTTATCCACTGGGAACAGGGTAGGGTAGGTCGTAAGGTCGATGAAATAGGGAGTGGGCCCTTCCAGGTTCACCTCCAGGGTCTTGTCATCCAGTGCTTTTACTCCGACTGAGCTGACATCAAACGGTTTGGTCGTATCCGCTACTGGGACTGCAGTTCCGTTGACCGTTGTGGTCACAGGATTGCCGTTCGCGTCCACCTTGGCGGCATAGTACTTTCCGTCCTGTACCAGACACTTGTTGAATGCTTCGCCGTTCTTGACGTAATACAGCTGATATGCAAAATCACCGGCTGTCTCAGGAGCCAGCGCTCGCTTCCAGGCATACTCAAAGTCTGGTGCTGTAACAGGATCGCCGTTGCTCCATTTGGCATCCCGAAGATGGAACGTGTAGGTCAGCTTGTCGGTCGACACGTCCCAGCTGGTTGCGATAGCTGGTTGGGGCACGTTGTTCTTATCATTGCGAGTAAGGCCATCAAAGAGTTGGATCAGTGTTCCCAGTTCTGGGTTACCAACTGCGAGCGCAGGATCGAGACTGGCTGGCTCGACACCAAGATTGTACCGTACGGTCTGGTCGGCCGCCATGTCGGATGTAGCGACACCACCTGTGCTCTTGGTTCCACAACCGGCGAACGTAGCGGCCAGCATACATAGAACCAGGAATACAACAATTTTTCTTGTCATGTGATTCCTCCCGTGTATTTCGTCTACCGAGCAAAACCTGACGTAAGAGCGATTGTATAATGTCTGCATGTTTTTGCAAGACTATACATAGAGAGGATCGAGTTGTTTTTTCCTGACATACTGCTATTCTCATAATAGTTGTATTACTCTTGTAGTGGCCGCAAGATGCCACGAATCATGTTGAGAAGGGGAGGCTATCATATGAGGAAAGCATTTTCGTTTGTCTTGATATTGGTATTCCTTGCTGTCGCTCTTTTGGGGACCGTCTCTTGCACCACAAGCAAAGGCAACGTGCAGGAGGTAACGTACAACTTGGGGACTGAGCCCGCCACGATCGATCCAGCCCTTTCTCAGGGCATTCCGGAAGCCAATATCATATTGCAGGTCTTTGACGGATTGACACGTATCGACAACAAGAATATGCCACAGCCGGCGATTGCGGCGAGTTGGAAGATCTCTGCGGACCTGAAGACGTATACCTTTACGCTTCGTGATGCGTCCTGGACGAACGGAACACCTGTCACCGCATACGATTTTGAGTATGCCTGGATTCGCGCTCTCAGCCCGGAACTGGCTGCTGTGTACGCCTATCAGCTCTACTACGTGCGTGGTGGTCAGGCATTCAACACGTCCATCAAGGTCGGCAGCAAGTACTATGTCCAGGCTGTCGATGCCAAAGGCAATCCTCTCACGAAGACCGTTGGGGGCAAGGTCGTCCCCGTTGCCAACATGGCGAAAGAGATCGACCCCAGCAAGGACGTCGGTGTCAAGGCGCTGGATGCCAAGACGCTCCAGGTTGATCTTGAATCGCCCACCGTCTACTTCCTCAACCTGACGGCGTTTCCTACCCTGATGTCGGTCTGCAAGGCCGTTGTCAGCGCGAATAGAAAGTGG
>NZ_QXIU01000150.1:7963-9670 GCF_003570935.1 Candidatus Cryosericum odellii | reverse complement strand
GTCTGCAAGGCCGTTGTCAGCACGAATGACAAGTGGGCCGCTGATCTGACGAACTACGTCACCGATGGACCGTTCACGCTCACGCAGTGGTCACACAACGACAAGATGACCTTTGTCAACAACCCGACGTACTGGGACAAGGCCGCTGTCAAACTTACGAAGATCACGTACCTCATGGTCACGGATGAGTCGACGGCTCTGTCCATGTTTCAGAGCGGTCAGATGGATGTAGGTTCCACTGTACCCATCTCAGAGTTGCCCAAGCTGGTCGCCTCAGGCGATGCACAAATCCTTCCGTACCTTGGAACTTACTACTATCAGATCAATGTCACCAAGAAGCCGTTCGACGACGTCCGCGTTCGCGAAGCCTTGAATCTGGCCATCGACCGCAAGGCCATCACGACGTCCGTCACGAAGGGCGGTCAGATTCCCGCGCTGGCTTTTGTTCCCGGTGGCATTGCAGACGCGGCTGCCGGCAGCGATTTCCGCACTGTTGGTGGTACATTCTACAAGGACGACGATATTGCGACTGCGCAGAAGTTGCTGGCAGACGCAGGATATCCGGGAGGCAAGGGATTCCCTACCTTCACCCTGCTCTTCAACACCTCCAACGCACACCAATCCATCGCCGAGGCGATCCAGCAGATGTGGAACAAGAACCTCGGTATCACCTGCACTCTGAAGGTGGAAGAGTGGGGCGTCTACCTGGATGACCGGAACAATCTCAACTACCAGGTTGCCCGTGCAGGCTGGATCGGTGACTACATGGACCCCAACACGTTCCTGGACATGTGGGTCACGGATGGTGGAAACAACGGCACTGGCTACGCCAACAAGACGTATGATGCTCTCATCGCAAAGGCCAAGGCGACTACCGACCCGGCGGCACGTATGGCGACATTGCATGCTGCAGAGAAGATCCTCATGACAGACTTCCCCATTATTCCAATCTACTTCTACACGAACCCCGTGCTCATTACCAAGCACGTCAAGAACTTCTACCAGTCGACGCTGGGATTTGTCGACTGGAAGACCGCTTATATGGGGTAGCCTTCAGGAGTCGCTGAAGATATCAGTCCAGCATATCAGAAATGAAGAGAGCGGCCACGAACTCGTGGCCGCTCTGCATGTTTGCAGGAGACCGTAGTCACTGCAGAAACAGGGGACTCCTGCGGTCATCGCGTCGACATGATCGTGCTGTTGTCTTTTTCTGATGTGCTGGTATGATTCCGACAACCGCAAATGCGGCACGCTCTTGTGGAAAAATGGAGGATCGTGTATGAAAAAGGTACTATCACTTGTCCTGGTACTGCTTTTTGTCGTCTCAATCTTTGGTGGATTGTCGAGGGTGCCATCGGCCAAGGCCGTCGCTCAGGAGATTTCCTACAATCTGGGAGGCGAGCCGACCGGTATCGACCCGGCTATTACGGTAGGACTTCCGGAAATGAACATCGAGGAGCAGGTGTTCGATGGATTGACTCGTCTGGACACTAAAGGCGTACCGCAGCCCGCAATTGCGAAGAGCTGGACGATTTCCAAGGACCACAAGACCTATATCTTCACGCTTCGTGATGCGTACTGGACGAATGGAACCGCTGTCACTGCATACGATTTTGAGTATGCCTGGAAGCGCGCTCTCAGCCCGGACCTCGCATCAGAATATGCCTATCAGCTGTACTACGTCTATGGTGGTCAGGCATTCAATAC
>NZ_QXIU01000150.1:7199-7864 GCF_003570935.1 Candidatus Cryosericum odellii | reverse complement strand
CTGATGCCGGTCTGCAAGGCTGTTGTCAGCACGAATGACAAGTGGGCCTCCGATGTCAAGACATATGTGACCGATGGGCCATTCAAGCTCACGCAGTGGTCACACAATGACAAGATGACCTTTGTCAAGAACCCAACGTACTGGGACAGGGATAAGGTCAAACTCACGAAGATCACCTACTACATGGTCGAAGACGCAGCGACGGCTCTGTCCATGTACCAGAGTGGTCAGCTTGATTCTGCCGTGTCCGTGCCTCTCTCCGAGGCGAGTAAATTGGTTGCCTCCGGCGACGCCACGGCGGAGCCGTTCCTCGCGACGCGCTACATGCTGTTTAACACGACCAAGAAACCATTCAGCGACGTCCGCGTTCGCAAGGCTTTGACGCTCGCAATCAATCGTCAGCAGATCACTAAGTCCGTCACGAGAGGCGGAGAAATTCCTGCTCTTGGCTTTGTCGCCAGCGGCATGCCTGACGCCACCAGCAGCAAGGACTTCCGCACTGTGGGCGGCTCATATTACAAGGACAACGACATTGCCACGGCGAAGGCACTGCTTGCTCAGGCCGGCTATCCGAATGGCAAGGGCTTCCCGGCATTCGCCATTGTGAGCGGTACATCGCAAGAGTTGAAGTCTCTTGGCGAGGCAATCCAGGCGATGTGGAAAGT
>NZ_QXIU01000150.1:0-7061 GCF_003570935.1 Candidatus Cryosericum odellii | reverse complement strand
ACCAACGATGTCCTGATCAGCAAACACGTTAAGAACTTCTACCAGTCCCCAATGGGCTTCATCGACTTGAAGCTCACCTACATGGTGTAGCCTTCAGGAGTCTCTGAAGACCGCAGTCCAACACATCAGAAGTGAAGAGAGCGGCCGCGAACTTGTGGCCGCTCTGCATGTTTACAGGATACCGTAGCTGCTGCAGAAACAGAGGACACTCTTGGGTCACCGCCCAGACTAGGTCGTATTGCGTTTTTCTGGCGTATTGCTATCATTTTGGTAGCCGTAAGATGCGACAAATCGTAATTGGAACAGGGAGGTTGGTGTATGAGGAAAGCACTATCGCTTGTTTTGGTACTGCTTTTTGTGGTCTCAATCTTTGGCGGACTGTCTGTTGTACCGTCAGCTAAGGCCGTCGCTCAGGAGGTAACGTACAATCTGGGGGCTGAGCCACCTGGAATCGATCCGGGCATTACCATTGGCGTTCCGGAAGCCACTATCGAGATGCAGGTCTTCGATGGGTTGACGCGTCTCGACAGCAAGAATGTGCCGCAGCCGGCGATGGCGAAGAGCTGGACGATCTCCAAGGACGGCAAGACGTACATCTTCACGCTGCGTGATGCGTATTGGACAAACGGAACCCCTGTTACCGCATACGATTTTGAGTATGCCTGGAAGCGCGTGCTCAGCCCGGAGTTGGCTGCCCAATACGCCACCCAGCTCTACTACGTGTATGGCGGTGAAGCATTCAACACATCCATCAAGATCGGCAGCAAGTACTATGCCCAGGCTGTCGACGCCAAAGGCAATCCTCTTACGAAGAAAGTGGGAGGCAAGGACGTCCCCGTTGCGAACATGGCGAAAGAGATCAATCCAAGCAAGAACGTCGGCGTCAAAGCACTGAATGCCAAGACGCTCAAGGTCTACCTCCAGTCGCCCACCGCCTACTTCCTCGCGTTGACGGCGTTCAATACGCTGTATCCAGTCTGCAAGGCTGTTGTCAGCACGAATGACAAGTGGGCTTCTGATGTTAAGACGTTTGTGTCCAATGGACCGTTCAAGCTCACGCAGTGGTCACACATGGACAAGATGGTCTTCGTCAAGAACCCGACGTACTGGGACAAGAACAATGTCAAGCTGACCAAGGTCACGTTCCTCATGGTCGAGGATAGTTCGACTGCTCTTTCGATGTATGAGAGCGGTCAGTTGGACTCCGCGGCGAGCGTACCCAGCTCAGAGTTGCCTAAGCTGGTCGCCTCCGGCGATGTAAAGATCCTTCCAAGCCTTGCGACATACTTGTATATGTTCAACAACACCAAGAAGCCGTTCAATGATGTCCGCGTGCGCAAGGCTTTGACGCTGGCCATCGACCGCAAGGGCATCACGCAGTCCATCACGAAGGGCGGGCAGACTCCTGCGCTGGCCATGGTTTCCAACGGTATTCCGGACGCACTCCCTGGCAGTGATTTCCGCAAAGTGGGTGGTTCGTACTTCAAGGACAACGATATCGCGACTGCAAAGGCACTCCTGGCTCAGGCCGGCTATCCAAATGGCAAGGGATTCCCTGCCTTTACATTGCTCTTCAACACCTCGGACCAGCACAAATCCATCGCCGAGGCAGTTCAGCAGATGTGGAAGAAGAACCTCGGTATCACGTGCACCCTCAGGAGTGAAGAGTGGGGCGTCTATCTGGCTGACGAGGCGAGCCTCAACTACGACGTTGTGCGCAGGTCCCCTACTGCTGACTACATGGACCCGAATACGTTCCTGGAGCTGTTCGTGACGGGCAATGGAAGGAACATGACTGGCTACAGCAACAAGGCCTATGATGCTCTCATTGCAAAGGAAAAAGCCACTGTCGACCCGAAGGCGCGCATGGCGGTATTGCATGCCGCAGAGAAGATCCTCATGACCGATATGCCCATTGCTCCAGTCTACTTCTACACGAACCCGATGCTTCTGAGCAAGCACATCAAGAACTTCTACGAGTCGGCGCTGGGAATTGTCGACTGGAAGAACGTCTACATGGGATAGCCTTCAGGAGTCTCTGAAGACCACAGCCCAACACATCAGAAATGAAGAGAGCAGCCGCGAACTTGCGGCTGCTCTGCATGTCGTGGAATGCCACCGTTCCCCAAGGAGGCTCTTGTTTGTCGTTCCCCCCTGAGCATTTCTTATCAATGCGAGGGGTGCTTTCGGCGCAGGCGGGAACCCACGTAACAGGACAGTCTGTGCGTATGTGCTTCAGGCTTNNAAACCGGCTTCAGTTCCGTCGTGGACTGTCGCTGTGGCTGTACGCCGTCGTGCGTGTGGCTTCAGGTTCTGCGCCGTCGTGCGCTGTGCCTCCGGTAAGATAGGGCGTGTTGTCGCCCTTATTTGCCACCTGCCTCGGAGGATTGCGCTATGCACATTAGAGTTCATCGTTCCATCTGTCTTGTCCTGATCGTCACCGCCATGCTCGTCGTCGGCTTTCCATCCATCACTGCACGGGCGGCGTACCAGCCGGTATCATCCGTCGTTCTCACCGTGGGGAGTCCGACGATGACCGTAAACGGTTTCAGCTTCCCGATCGATGCTGCGAACTCGAAGGTGGTTCCTGTTGTTGAAGCAGCCTGGGACAGAGCCCTCGTGCCGATTCGCAACGTCGTGGATCTGACTGGCGGTGATGTGACGTGGACGCCCGCTGCCAAAACGGTCCGGCTGTCGCTGGAGTCCCACGTGGTGGTACTGACGGTCGGGAACGCCAAAGCGGTGGTCGACGGGCGCACGGTGTGGATCGATACAGACCACCGAGTCTTGCCGATCATCGTTCTCGGTCACGTGATGGTCCCTGTCCGGTTTGCCGCAGAGTCGCTCGGGGGGCTCGCAACCTGGACTGTCCAGAGCAGGACGATTACACTCACCCTGCCCAAACAGATGGAGCAGGTCACCGACATGCTTGGGCACACAGTCACCGTGCCGCGTCGCGTTGTACGTATTGCGACCCTTTCCGCGACAGCCACACAGCTTGTCTTTGCTGTCGGAGCACAGGACCAGCTGGTCGTCGCAAGCTTCGGTTCGGCTGTCAAAGGGAAGGCCATGGGGGCGATCTACCCGCGGATGAATCAGGTCCCTGAAGCCGGCAACCAGAATGCGGCCAACATCGAGACCCTGCTTGCGGCCCGTCCCGACATCGTCCTGACCGAAGAAGGTCCAGCACTGGATCAGATGAAGGCGGCAGGACTACCGGCGTACGCGTTCTCGGCCGAGCAGCCGGGGCAGCTTACCGATGCCATCAAACGGATGGGAGCGTTGACCGGGCACACGGCAGAAGCCACGGCCTCGCTCGACCTGCTGGCCACAAAGATGAAGGAGATCGCGGATGAGGTTGGGACCATTGAGTCTGCGAAACGTCTCAAGGTCTACGTTGCGGGGACTGGCATCTTTAAGACCTTCGCCGGCGACTTCTTCCAGACATTCATGGTCAGGAACGCCGGGGGCGTGAGCGTTTCCGGACAGCTGACCGGCGGCAAGATCGATGTTTCTCCTGAACAGGTGCTCGTCTGGAACCCAGACGTCATCATCCTCACGTCTTATACCAGGGACACCGTGAGTGACGTCCTTACCAACCCCCAGCTGCAGAATGTGGCGGCTGTGCGGGACCACAGGGTCTATGTGATGCCGAAATATGTCGTCTCGTGGGATATGCCGGTCCCCGAATCATTTCTGGGTACGATGTGGCTGGCCCACAAACTCTATCCCGATCAGGTCCGGTTCGATATGTCTGCCGAGATCACGCAGTTCTATCGACAATTCTACCGGTTCACGGTTCCAGCGGTCGACCTCGCAGGACTCTTGCAATAGCGCATGGAACAAACCCGTCCGTCAGTCGTTGACATCCAGGGTCTTGGCTTCTCCTACGGCGAGACCAGGATCCTCCACGACCTCACCATGGCTGTGGGTCCCCACGAGGTCTTCGCCATCGTGGGACCGAACGCGGCTGGCAAGACGACGCTCCTTCGCTGTGTTGAGCGGGTCCTGAGCCCCCGAGCCGGGACGATCCGCATCGACGGGCGCGACCTGAAGTCACTGTCTGCACGTGACGTGAGCAGGCGTGTGGCTTCCGTTCCACAGTCTCATACCCCTGCGTTTCCATATACCGTCCAGGACATTGTGCTCATGGGACGCAATCCCCATCTGGGTGCTGCCTCTCAGCCCGGTCCGCATGACGTGACGCTGGCACAGGAGGCCATGGACGAACTCGGCATACGTGCGATCGCCGCCCGTCCCTACACCCAGCTCTCCGGTGGACAGCTTCAATTGGTCCTGCTTGCCCGCGCGCTGGCGCAGGAGGCACAGGTCCTGCTGCTCGACGAGCCGACGGCGCACCTGGACTTCCGGAATCGGCATCTGGTCCTGGGCAGGATACGCGATCTTGCCGTTCGCCGTGGGCTGACCGTCATCATGACCGTCCATGACCCAAACGATGCCATGCAGTACGCCGACCGGGTTGGGCTTGTGAGCGACGGGGTGCTGGTCGCTCTGGGGACTCCGGAAGAGGTCCTGACGGCAGACAACCTGGGGCGGTTGTATGGCATGCCCATCGAGGTCCTGACTGACGGCACACGGCACGTGATTGTCGCGGGGAGTGGTTCATGAAGCGCAGGCGGTTCCTGCCGACTCTGCTCCTTATGTGGGTGGGAGTGCTGGTGGTGCTCCTTGCGTCGCTTTGCCTGGGTCGCTATCCCATCACTCCACAAACAGTCCTGCGGGTGCTGGTCTCCCGGTTTGTACCAATCGCCCGCACATGGGATCCGACTGTTGATACAGTGGTCTGGCAAGTGCGCCTCCCGCGGGCGCTGGCGGCTGCGGTGGTCGGCGCCGCGCTTGCTTCTGGCGGAGCAGTCTTCCAGGGGCTGTTTCACAACCCGCTGGTCTCTCCCTATGTTCTTGGCGTCTCCTCGGGGGCAGGATTCGGGGCTGCCGTCGCCATCCTGATAGGCGCAAGCGCAGCGGTCACACAGGCCTCAGCCTTTGCGACAGGAGCTGTGGCTGTGTCGTTGACATGGCTGATTGCACGGTCCGGGCGTGACCGGTCGCACGTGACGCTGGTGCTCGCGGGGTTCGTCGTCGGCAGCCTGTTCTCGTCGCTGGTGGCTGGCGCGCAATATGTGGCTGACCCGTCGACAAAGTTGCCTCAGATCGTCTTCTGGCTGATGGGTTCGCTTGCGTCGGTGCAGTGGTCAGATCTTCTCAGGGCCGCCATCGTGATCGTGCCCTGCCTCGTGGTGATCACCGTGCTGCGCTGGAAGCTCAATATCCTTTCCATGGGCGACGACGAGGCGCGGTCACTGGGTGAAAACCCAGCGGCGATGAGGGTCGTCCTCATCGGGTTGACGACCATGACCACTGCCGTCAGCGTAGCGCTCTCTGGTGTCATCGGATGGGTGGGGCTGGTCGTGCCACACCTGGCGCGCGGCATCGTCGGTCCGGATTCCCGCAGACTTATCCCGGCTTCCATCGCCCTCGGGGCAATCTATATGATGGTCATCGACGATGTGGCGCGCACTCTGACGATGGCGGAGATCCCGCTGGGCATCCTGACCGGGATCATTGGTGCGCCCGTCTTCGCGCTATTGTTGCGGCGGAGCCGTTCGGACTGGGATTAGGGCGCCTGCTGCAACTGTTTCACGATCACGGACAACGTTTCTCTGCGCTCGACTTCACACCCGTCGACGATCCGGACGGAGACTCCTGTCACCCTGCGCCATTCCTGCATCTCCTGCCACGTAGCGGTCACCTTCTCCTCTCGAACCGGGACTGTACGCGTTGTCCGATGTTCGTTCGCCAGACACTCCTCGAGAGAGGGCAGGAGAGCGATGACGCTTACGTCCGGAGCAGGCGTCTCGCGAAGAGGGGAAAGCCGGTCCGGCAGGACCGTGGCGTCGACGATGACGCAGCTGCCTGCCAGGGCGAGGTCGCGCGCAAGACCCAGCTGATGGCGCAGGACCATGCCGTACAGCTTGATCTCTTTGCCCATCCATCTGTTGCGGTTCTCGCCTATGATCTGGTGAAAGGGCTCATCTACGCGCAGCAGGACCGAACCCGCTAGGTCCTGATGGAGTTCAGCCGCGAACGTCGACTTGCCGGCCGCACGTGGACCGGTGATCAGGATGACGTGTGTGCTCATGCAATCATTCTACGAGGCGAATCCAGCCGTACAACACCTGCCCCCGTGAATTGTGAATCCCATTGTACCAGGTACTATGGGATTCACAATTGGCGCCATGCGGATGCACTCCATTACCATATCGGTCCTGCCTCCGCGGGAACGACGAGAAAGAATTCTTTGGGTGATCATTTCCACTCATGCGGGAGCCGTGTACAAGATGATGTTGCCACCGGCGAATTCAGGAAGTGCTCCTAGTCCCTTGTTGCGCCCGTCAGTCTTCGACATGGCTGTTCTACCCATCTGCATTGGTTGTGCCTTCAGTTTTCTCATGTCGTGTTGTTGCACGTTTGTTCGAAACTGTTTTTTCCGGTACGGCGTCGAAGAGGGTCGGCTCGGCAATATCCCCAGCCGACTTCCTCGGTTTGGAGCGATGCTTCGCCGGAACCAGTTTGGCCTTGGTTGTGGCCGGTGGTTCTGGAATCGATTCATGCACGGGGGCGGGCGCCTGTTCTTCGTTGTGCGTGGTCGTGGTCGGATCCTGTTCCGGTCTCAGGATGCGAACCAGGTCTTCGGCGTTGCTCGGGTTCGGCCATGGCAGGGCACCCATGTTCTGCAGTTCCTGGAGTCCCTTTTCGATGTCGCCCTGTGAGCGAACGAACACCGGCACCAATCTCAGCTTGGTCAGCTGTTCCGTTGCACCGGCCCACGTCCCGCCTTTCTGATAGTCGGAACTGATGACCAGTGCTGCATCAGCCAGAGCGTAGATCAGCTTGTTGCGCTGCATGGCGTTGCCCACATTGAACCCGGCCATCGGATCGTAGGATGACACGAGGACCAGCTGGCCCTCCATGAGCGGGGAACGATACTCGCGGTTCAGAGCCGCACGTTCCAGGCTATCGGCAAGCATGCCTGCAGCCGT
>NZ_QXIU01000015.1 GCF_003570935.1 Candidatus Cryosericum odellii | reverse complement strand
CAGATCGAGTGCGCTGTGTTCGGGCTGTCCGGCATGGATCTACCTAAGGACCGCGAGGTACTTAATGCAGCTCTGGTTACCGCATTCCCCGGGCTCGTCTTCGACCTTGTCAACGATACGTGGATCATGCTCAAGGCCGGAAGCAACAAGGGCTGGGGAATCGCTCTGGTGTGCGGCGGAGGCGCCAATGCATGTGCCTGCAGCCGCGATGGGACCTGGGTCACGCTCCGGGGTCTCGGCTACGAGAGCGGCCTGCGAGGCGGCGGACTGGACATGCTGAGAGACATCCTGCACTATGCGTTTCTTTCCCACGACGGGACAGGGCCAAAATCCGTGCTGGAGCAGACGGTACTGGACGTGACCGGTGCCCCCGACTATGACACGCTGCAACTCCTGTTCCTCGAGGCCGTACAAGACACGGCGGGGCACGGAGAGCTGCTGCAGCGGGCTTTGGCCATCGTACCACGGGTCTTCGATGGCGCGACGGCCGGTGACGAAGTGTGCAAGCGGATCCTCATGCTTCAGGCGGAGTCTCTGGCGGAGGGGATCACGGGACTTGTCCGCAAGATGGGCTTCGAACGTGAGGCGGTTGATGTTGTTCTGGGAGGCTCAGTCTTCGGGGGCGGCAACCCTGCTTTCATCGACAGGCTGACACTGCTGACTCATGAAGTCGCCCCATTCGCACTGTTGGGACCGCCACTGCTCGACCCGGTCCTCGGCGCGTACGTGATGGCGCTGCAGAAAATGGGCAAGTTTGACATGGCGAACACTTATACGGTCCTCGCCGGTCAGGTGGTATAGCAAAAACAGGCGGGGCTGCTACACTACGAATATGCCTCTGTCCTGAGGCTGTGCTGACTCGACCGCGTCAACCCAGGACCGAGGTATTTGTCTGGGCCTGAAGAAGGTGGCTGAGGCGGCTGGAGTCGAACCAGCAATTCATGGCTCCAAAGGCCACTGTCCTACCATTAGACGACGCCCCAACATGCGGCTTTACTGCAGTATTCTAGTGCTGCCTCAGGGGCCTGTCAAGAAGAGCGAGGCGATGAATTGTTGACAATGACGAACCACGATGAAGGTATTGACGGGCAGCCGACGCTCGCACAGTCTGACGCCCTCAAGCTTGTCGCCATCGTCTCAATGACCATCGACCACGTGGGAGCCATTCTACTGCCACAGGTGGGCTGGCTCCGCATCATCGGACGCGTGGCTTTTCCTCTCTTCGCCTACCAGCTTGCCGCCGGCTATCTGCACACGCACAACCTCTCCCGTTATGTGCTCAGGCTTGCCATCTGGGGTCTCATCGCCCAGCCGGTCTACATGATCGCGTTCGGCGCGCGCCCGTGGACGCTCAACATCTTTGGCACATTGCTGCTGGGACTGCTGGCTATCTGGGGATGGGACCACCGCCGGTGGTGGGCGGTCGTCCTTGCGCTGAGCCTGGCTGCCATACAGCTCTGGCTGCCGGCCGTGGGTCCGGATTACGGCCTCTATGGCGTTGTATTGTGTCTGGCCAGCTTTGTTCTCTTTCAACACAGAGAGCAGCTCGCCATCGGACATGGACTCCTGCACGTGCTCGCCGGGATCCTGTTCTGGCCGTCCCAGGTGTACGCACTGGCCAGCATCCCGTTCATCCTCTGGCCACCCCGTTTGCACCTGCGCCATCTGCCGAAGCTGTTCTATGCGTACTACCCGGCTCACCTCGCGCTCCTCGTCCTCGTCCGCTACCTGCTGGCGCGCTGAAGGCATTGCTCGAGCAGGGGGCCGTCCTATACTAATGGTCACTAGCTGGAGGCAACCTTGAACCGCAAACGCATGCGTATATTTGTCACTATGGTCATCGTGCTCGCCCTTGTCAGTGGGGGCGCAGTCACGCTCATCTCCGCCCTGCGAAGCCCGACCGCGAACGAGCCCATCAACGTGCTGCCTGGCATGACGCTGACTCCGCAGGACTTCACGGAGACAGGGCTAGGGACAGCCGTCAGCGTCGGGTACGCCGACCAGACCTTCGTGTTCTTCCCTGATCAAAGCACGAACGGCCAGGGCAAGGAACTGGCCACGGCAAAGAACGGTATCACCATCGATTTCCGTGATGGGGGCTCCCTGACGCTCCTCGGCGGGCAGTTCGCCTCTGATTCGAATCATGTGCTGCGTAACCAGGCATATGCCTGGTACAAGGACAAGCTCGCTGCCAATGGACTCATCAATGACACAGGGACGGCAATCGTCGGCGAGGCCTCGGCACGGTACGACGATCCTGCTGTCGCTGCCATGCTCGTACGCAAGAATGACACCGTGTTCACCATCGTTTACACGCTGGGCACCGCTGCCACCAGCACGGCGCCCCGACCGATCATCTCCCTGGAAGCTCTCGCCCGCCTGCTGGCCTCACGCCTCTAAGCACATTCCTCGCCCACCATATGGCGAGGCCGGCCGAGGACATCCCGGCCGGCCAACGAGGAATGACTCGTTCAACATCTACTGAGGCTGCTTATCCTCGGGCTTTGTCGGCTCGGCCGGCGTGATGGTCTCCATCTTCTTCTCCTCGGGAGGCACGACGGGAGCGCTCGTCCATCCCTGGGGTGTCGTACGACGTTCTGCCCCTCTCTGTTCGCGCTCGATATGCCGCTGTTCGCGCTCGGCGCGTCTTGAACTGTGTTCACCGGGAGTACCGACGAAGAGGACGATGACACCCACTGCCAGCAGGATCCCTCCTGGAACCCAAGCAGCAATCTGGTTAAGTCCAAACCCCTTGTACCCCAGCCAGCTCTCGAACACGTACCCCAGCACCACGAACGCGACGAGGCCGAAGGCAAGACCTCCCACACCATCCCTGACGTGCCGCCAGTTGGCGTGCAGCATCCCGTGAATGATGCTGGCAATGCCTCCTGCAGCCGGGAGCACCAGAGCCCAGGCATATGCCCAGCTTTCCCATGTGCCGGTGACGGCCTGATACCAGAGCAAGACGCCCGCTGCCGCGGCCACAAGCCCGAACCCAGACAGACCCTCGCCCGCCCGGTCCGGCAGCATCAGACCCACTACGAACAACGCAAGTCCAGGAATGATGATGCGCAGTGGCCATGTCAGCTCCGCCCAGTGGTTCGGAAGCCAGCTCATGTCGATATGAACGTACTGCAGTGCGAAGATGACGATGCCGGCGACGATCAGCAAAATGCCGACGCTCGCCATCGAGGAACGGGTCCTGTGTGTGTTCTGTTCAGTCATATCTTCTCCTTAACCTCGCAGCCGGTCTTCTGAGAACACTGACCGACTGTCCACTTAGTCTACGTCCATCCCCTGGCAAAGGTTACTGCGAACCCACCGCTTCACATTGTACTCCTGGAATGAATTCCCGTCTCATGATAGTGGTCTTGCCGCGCGCGTCCATAGTGGTGTGGAACCCGAGCCGCTCAAACATCTCGTACGTGCCCGTGAACAGAAAAGCATCCGCCTGTGGACGTCCGTGCGTCACCGTCGGCACAGCCTCGACGGCACGAGCTCCTTCACGCTCCATTACCTCGATCGCTTTTCCCAGCAGGAGCTCCGCCAGCCCCCGGCGCCTCCAGCTACGCTGGATGAAGAAACATCCGACGAACCAGACGCCTTCTGCAGGCCTGCCCTTGAATCTTTGTGAACGTTCCAGCCGTGGCAGAGAAGCACACGGCTCGAACGAGCACCACCCCACAGGCGTCTCGCCATCGAACGCGAGCATCCCGTGAACGCTGCCGGACTGGACCGCTTGGTGCAGTCGCTCATGCGCCACCTCGCCCTTCACGTCGTCCCAGTGCTCGCCCTCTGCAAGCCGCCAATGCCAGCACCAGCAGCCACCACATGCTCCGTGCATGCCAAACAGTGCTTCCAATTGCGGCCAGAGCCTCGGTTCCAGTTCGCGACAGACGATACCTGCAAGTGTGCCCGATGTACCCATGTGTCACCTCGTGTGTTCCATGAATGTCTGCCCAGTGCCAGAAACCCCACGCGAATTCCAGCCGACACGCCTCTACTCGACGATTCCCCGGCGGCGCACGCGCTTTCCAGTCTGACTGCGAGTCTCGGGTTCGTCACGGCTTCCTTCCTGCTGGCACTCACAACCCTGGAACATGCTCGCGACGTCCCGTGCCTCATCAAGGCGAGATTGGACAGCCATAACCTGAAACATCCCTTCGAGACCCGTTGTCGCGCGGAAGAACGCGGTCATGCCCGCAGCTCTAAGAGCCTGCACAATGCGCTCCGCCTCAGCCTGTCCTGCGACAACAATGACTTCCGCGTACTCATCCATCATTCCTCCTTGCCGGCATCACAAGGCAACATAGAAATGCCTGCGGTCCAGCACCCACCCGACCCAGCTCAGCGTTCCAACTATGAACAGCGCCTGAAGGACTACCAGCCACACGGGAGCCAGTTCATACCAGCCGGGTATCCGAGGCGCGACGAAGATGCCCAGAAGAACGCCGTACATGACATAGAGCAACAGAGAGTTGCGTCCCCACTCTCTGAGGATAGGTATCGAGCGGCCAAAACGTTCGTCGAACATATGGAAACACCAGAAAATCAGGTCACTTGCGCCCAATGCGATCAGAACATAGCTGGCTGAGACACGGTTCTTGCTGATCGGAACGATGAAAGCCAGAAGGAGGCCCAGGACGAGAACACCCGCTGACGCCGCGGGAAACCAGCGCCTTCCCTTTGAGACATCATGGAACAGGTCTCCCAGCGCGGTCGCCATCACCAGCATGGCCCCCCAGGAAAGGGCACCTTCGAGTCCCCCGTGTGTGGAACTCAGGACATTCGCCAACCAGAAACTGTTGAGCTGAAACTGGTAGGCGACCAGCAACAAGAGTCCTGCAAGCCACCGCAGGCGCGCCGGCATCGCAATGAAGAGAAGGGCAATAAGCCCCGCGAAGCCGATAGCCTGCAGCACTCCCCAATCCGACCCGGCGGCAGTGAGTCCCCAGACATTTTCCAACACCGTGAGAAGAGCTCCAATGCCAATGAGAGCAAGGTTCCGAAACACGAAATGCTCGATCGTCGCGCGCCTGCCGTCTCTGACCAGCCTGGCTCGGAACGACGCACCAAATGTGAGTCCGATGGCCGCAATGAACATCGGCGCGATGATGTCGATGACGGTGAATCCTATGTCGGGGGCATGCTTCAGCCACGCTGGAACAACGTGGGGATCGGCCAGATAGTTGGCCAGCACCATGAGCAGGATGGAAAACCCTCTGAACTCGTCTATGGACTCCAATCGCTGCCTTGCGTCGCTCACCTGATCCTCCCTTATGCTCAAGAGCATGGGCGTATTTGACAGAAACTCAAGAACTCCTCAATGAAGGATATGCGTTGAGCGTTGCTAGGGTACCCAGAGATGGCGCTTCATGTCGACGCGCCCCTGCATGTCAAAGGTAACTCCCTCACTCTCCAACAGTGACCGCTGGACGCCGGGTCCGCCAAACACATCCTCGGGGGACAGTTCACCTCTCACGTTGACCACACGGTGGCACGGCAGCCCTGATCTGACGGGCGCTGCCCGCATTGCCCAGCCCACCGTTCGGGCCGCTCCGGGACTGCCCAGTACCCGCGCGATGGCTCCGTACGTCGTCACCTTGCCGCGTGGTATCTTCGCCGCGATGCTCCAGACGCGGTCAAATAGGGCGCCTGACTCCCTCATGTGTTTGCTTCCCGATCGGTGGCGTCTTTCTCCTCCGCACGAGGCAGCAACGACTGCACCCACTCGCGCTGTGACCATAGGGCGCACCCTCCGCTGGTTTCGGTCAGCCTGTCATGGTTGGTGCGGATGGTGGCGAGCAGGGGCGACGCCAGCGCATCACGCAGCGGCACGTCCCGGACATTGGCGTCTGAATATGGGGCGAACGGACATGGCTCCACTCGCCCTGACGGGCTGATGTGGATGAATCCGCGCCTTGCTGCAAGCAGGGCCCGGCGGTGTTTTGCCATACGCTGTGCACGCCGCATCCGCACGAAGAACGCCGCAACGGACGGGTCCTGCAGCATGATGCGCACGGCATCGGAGAACAGTGCCTTGATAGTATCGTCAAATAAGCGGACATATTCAGTCGTTTCGCTCATGTCATGCTCCTCGGAATCCGTGGCGTGCACGGGGCTAACCTGCACAGTATAGTCAGGGTGGATGACCGACCAAGCGTCC
>NZ_QXIU01000149.1 GCF_003570935.1 Candidatus Cryosericum odellii | reverse complement strand
TCGGCAAGCATGCCTGCAGCCGTTCCACCGGCTTCCAGTGCACCGCGCATGGACGCTTGGTCGATCCCGCGTGCTCCGCCCGATACAACCGTCTGCTGTGCATTGGCCGCCAGTTGTCCGATGCGTTCTGTGTACGCCAGCAGTTCCGGGGTCGCACTGCGGCTACCGATCACAGCCAATCCCCCTGTCTCCAGAATCGGGGCGTCTCCACAGCCATACAGTACCGCTGGCGCGTTTTCCTTCAACCGTTCCTTGAGCCGGTGCGGATATGGCGCGTCCGCACTCGTGACAACCCAGATGGCGCGGGTCTGCCAGCGTTCGACCGCCTGGCTCAGCAGGAAGCCTCGGCCAAGCAACTTTCTAAGTCGGTCGCCGTCCACGACTCCTTGGCATTGTCTGAGCAGGCCATCCGCATCAGCAGTGAGAAGATCGCCAGGACTTCTCTGTACCTCGTGCAGGAAGACCGCAAGACGCCCGTATTCACCCGGGGTCAACAGGTCCGCCGATGGCTCCATGCGCCCAGTCATCAAGGGCGCTGTGAGCAGCAGGATCACCTGGCTGTCTTGCGACAGTGCTGTACTCATCCGCCGGGTCCTATGGACGCGAGCGCCATCGGATAGACCTCGCCACTGCCATGGGAACGCAGCAGCCACGCTGCGACGGTCATGGTCCAGCGCGAATCGACCGTGTCATCCACCAGCAGCACGGGCCCCGCCGGCAACGTCCCCATGAGTTCAAACGAGCCATCGAGGTTGTGGGCTTGCTGCATGCTGTTCTGCATCGTTGCCTGTGGGGGCCGATCGATGCTCCTGCAAATCACGGGTCGAAACGGTAGTCCCAGCCGCTTTGCCAGACGTTCGGCAACATCCTGTACGAGCACCGGATCGCGCAGGGATGGTATGCAGGTGACCCAGGTGGGCGCAGGTTGCGGGTTCCATTCCTGGACCATCGACGCGCACGCCGCAACCAAGTCATCCCCAAGATGGTGGTCCTGGCATTTGCCTTGGCGCACCAGATCGCCCCAGCCGGCATCACCCCATGTGCAGAGTGCCCTCCCCGGTTCTGCCTGGAGCTCGCGGGGAATGTTCCCTTTGAGGTGATACTGAGGCATGTTGTCCAGTGGCCATTGTCTGCGGGGGTCGATGGGCAGACTGGTCCGGCGAAGAAACCCGATGGCTTCTCGCACCGCGAGCTGATCGACGGTTGCAGGCAGATCTGGCAGGTCGGGAGAGTGGCAGTCGCCGGGCTCCCCGTCCAGGGCGCGGATCAGGTAGGCCATATGTCCGGCGGGCAGGTCCACGTATTCCTGCATCTGGCCCTGCTCAACGTGCCGTAAGTCAGTCAGGCGCTGCGCCCGCTGCCAGAACTCCTCGCTCAGGTTGGTCGCAGTCAGCTGCCACTTGGTCCCCTGCTTCACGATGGGTGCAGGTGACTCCAATGCCAGCAGGTCGATGGTTTTCTCGATGCGGCCTTTTGCGATGTTGACGCTTGCCATGAGGGCGGGCAGCGAGAGTCCCTGAGGACTGCGTTCCAGTGCCTTCAGGATCTCTTTTACTTCGTCGCGTGTCGGGAACGCGGTCTTGATAAAGTATTCGTTGATGTCGTTCTCCTCGGTGCCACTCAGCAAAATGCCATAGGCTGCATCCAAGGCACGCCCTGCGCGGCCGACCTGCTGGTAGTAGGCCACGACCGATCCCGGGGTCTGGTAGTGAATGACAAAGCCCAGGTCCGGCTTGTCGAAGCCCATGCCCAGCGCCGTGGTTGCTACCAGCGCCTTCACCCGGTTGTCCAGCAATGCCTGCTCGAGTTCGGGCCGGTCGCTGCCACTGTCGCCAGTATACGCCACTACATGTATTCCGTGCAATGCGAGCCAATCGGCCACCTGCACGGCATCCCGTACCGTCAGCGTGTAGACGATGCCGCTGCCAGGCATGGCCGGTATCTGTGCGGCCAACCAGGCCAGGCGTTCAGCCTGGCTGTCCAGGCGGATGGTCTGAAGCTTGAGCGACGGCCGGTTCAGCTCGCCACGAGACACGTTGAGGTTGGGTCCGAGCACGTTCTGCAGGTCCTGTATCACGCGGTTGTTGGCGGTTGCCGTTGTTGCAAGCAGGCGCATGTTGGAGGGGAGAGCCTCAATGGTGTGCTGCAGCAGGCGGTAGTGTGGCCTGAAGTCATGACCCCAGTCCGAGATACAGTGGGCCTCGTCAACCACCAGCAGCGATATTTTCGCAGCGATATGTGCGAGAACCTCAGAGCGAAAGCGCTCGTTGGCCAACCGTTCCGGCGAGATAAGCAGAATATCAACCTCGTCGTGCTGCACGGCAGCTTCGATACTGCTCCAGGAATCCGGATTGTCAGAGTTGATCGTCTTAGCCCGAACGCCCATGCGTTCAGCAGCGGCTATCTGGTTACGCATCAATGCCAGCAACGGCGAAACGAGCAGGACAGGTCCTTGGCCTGCCTCGCGCAGCAGTCTCGTGGCGATGAAGTAGACGAAGCTCTTTCCCCATCCGGTCTTCTGCACGACGAGATAACGGCCGGGTTGTTCGACAATGGAGCGAATGGCCTCTTCTTGTCCCTCGCGGAACTGGGCGTCCGGAATACCGGTCCCGGTTCTCAGCAGTTCCAGTGAACGTTCATGCGAATATGTGATCATGCATTCTCCTCAGCGCTGGACTCGGAGTCCGTCTCGACGGCTCCTTTCGGAACCTACTGCATACTGTAGCAAGATTCGGTAACCGAGACAACGAGCGAGGGCGGCCTTGCGCTGAGTGAGCGTCGCTCCCTATGCTATGGTTTGAGCCATCCTCGGAGCCACGAGCCCAGCACGGCGGGAATCCATCTCTTGTTGCAGTTGGGCAAACCGCTTGTTTCAGCGATACTGTAACCATGAGAGATGACAACAGATGACCTTCAGGAGAATCCTCAAGGGCGTGCTGACCCAATTGCCCATCGAACTCTATGAGCTGATGGTCCGGGGTCCGTCACGTCGCCCTCTGCCGCCCGTCGACTTCACCAGCAGGGACCACTTTCCTCATCGCGGTGCGCGCCTCGAGTGGTGGTACTTCACCAGCGTTCTGATGACACCGAAGAGGAAAGCCCCTGTTGGACTTGAAGTAACCTTTTTCAGAGTGAAGACGCTGGTTGACAGTGTGATCGTCCACGTGGCCGTCACCGATGTCGATGGACAGAAGTTTACCTACACCGGCATGGTCTTGCCCGTGCACATCCCGTTCACCTCCGATGCCCACACGGTGATTGCCCTCTTCGGCAACCGGGTGGGGTTCAGCGAGAGTAACAATAGTTTTGTCATCGATGCACGCGTGAGGGGTCTGCGGGTGCATTACTCTTGTGTCATCCAGGACATCATGGCACAGGGAGCGGGCGGCATCCAGGAGATGCAGAACAGTCCGGGCGATGCCTCTTACTATTTCACGCTGCCCAACATGAAGACCGAGGGCACGATCGTCCTGAAGGGCGAGAGCCTGCCCATCACCGGGCTGACGTGGCATGACCACCAGTGGGGCAACTTCAACGCGGTCAAGATGAAGTGGGACTGGTTCTCGCTTCGATTCGACGCCGACGACCTCTACGTCATGCTGTTCAACTTTGACCGGTGGGGCACGACGTATGGAGCCGGGAACATATACCGGCATGGGCAAACGATGCATGTCGAACGGTTCGAGGTGCGGGCGTTGGATGTCTGCGTGGCGCGGAACGGCGTCACGTACCCCGTCGACTGGGAGATACGGATCTTCGACAGCTCCGAAGCATCCACCCCCTTTATGACTGCATACGTGAAGCCAACGCTCAAGGAGCAGCACGTGCCATCCCTGATCACGCCGGACTATTGGGAGGGCCTGTGCACTGTCCACGGTGAAATTCTATGCCCAGTCGATCTGGGCGGCACCCGCTTCCTCGACAAAAAGGTGCTGGACGGCTTCGCCTACGTGGAGCTGACAGGATACGAGACGTAGGAGTCCACCTGCCCTACGGCACCATAGCGTTAGCTGCTGCTACGTTTCTTCTTTGACGTGCTCTTCTTTAGCTGTGCTGAAGGAGTCTTTTCAGCAGAATCACCGAGATTGTTGGCTTTGAACTTGACCTTATACAATCCTATGTCGAGAGGAGTCAGTCCCATCTCCGCGGTAGTGGAGTGAACAAGGTGCCTGACATATGGCCAAGTAGCCAACGTGGCATTCTCTGCCATGACACTACGCATGTCATCGTTCAGTTCCCCCTGAGCAGTGTAGAGTACGGAATATGTGGCAGATATCTTCAGTTGAGCTTCGGATCCCTTCTCGGGAATCGCCTGAAGATCGTACTTGCAGGTTGCCCTCCAAGACCCCGGTGCGCCTTGCCCGATGGCAATTTCGTGCTCCATGTGGACATCCGCAGGCAGTTTCACAACTTCCGAACGCCAGGCAGAAGACTGAATGAGGGCAAGTTGAGCAAGTTCGAGGCTGTCGAAGAACTGGGAAAAATCAACACTGCTAGGCTTCGGCACGTCTGTCCTCCATTATCCAGGGATTCTGTGCAGCGCGATAATCTCCGCGTGGCATCGTCACGATATTCCCTGACTTCGGGAACTGCAATCGCCAGACACTCACCGCTGACACAATCATGTCCAGGCGCTTCGATATGTGATCTATCTTGGCACCAATACTCTCCATCTGTTTCTGTGTAGCTTTGCTGACCAATCCTTCCGCCAACAAGGTCGTGCAGAGCTGGTTCGTTGACACGCCCTCTTCGTCTGCCACTTCAGTCAATCTCCGGTGCAGCAGCGAGGTTGTCCTCACGAGAAACCTACCGCTGTACTCTTGTGTTGTCTTCGGAAGGGGGATTGCCCCCATATCTTCCAGAGCTGCAGCAATCCACTCACGCTGTGTCTCCCTCAGATTCGAGACTGCTACCTCAGGGGACTCGCCATCGCTCATGCAGCCCGGAAATTCCTGAATGCTGGCAAACCACCCCAAGTCATCGTCCGGGGTCAACTCAATGGTATATGGCATCTTCATGTAGTTGTCGACCGTGAGACCGACAGATGCTTTCTTCTTCATCATGTGCACTCCTCTCCTTGGGAATCCAAGCAGTCACGCACCGCCTTAGCCACAGCGCGCAGGTACCCTCCTTTGACCATCTGCCCACCGCATTTCGGAATACTTAAGGGAGGGTACCCTGTCTTCCGAAATGGTTCATGACTTGAGCCGTTCTCTTTCAGGGAATACCCGCACCTCTTTAGCACGAGTTGGACGTCCTCGTAGGGCATTTCTGTTGGCAGAGGGTACCTCATCAACTGCTTGACGATTTTTCGGAATCCCATAACACGAATTATATCACATACGATATCATGTCAAGACCCTACCCCCATGTGTCATTGAATACTCCCTTCACGCTTGCCATCTTCAATAGCGATCGAGGCGCGTGCGCCACAAAACCCCTTGACGTGCTCTTCACGGGATTCCGAAGCTGGAGCGACAGCTTTGAGCAGCACTCAAACGACTTCGAGAGAGAAGACGGAGGCAAGCGGTGGTCGCGAGGTACAGCCTGTCCAGCCTGATTATTCCAGATTGGTCCTCTAAACGGGAATAACGGCTAGGAGACATCAAGACATGTTGACATCGGCGCGAACTACAGGATTGTTGCGCGAGCACTGACGCTCGAAAATGGCTCTCCGTTCTTCTTGAGAAATGGTGCCGCTGCGATAGTGAAGGATGCGCGTACAGAGAGAACCAACACATTCTCGGGTGATCGAAATGTACAGGAACGAATTGACACAGGCTCTCTACCGTAGAGACTGTTCACATGGCATGAGACGATCCAAGTCTGTGTGGCATCCGAAGAGGGGGCGTCAAGCATGGAAACGGGGCGAAAGAGCCGCCCGACCGTACTAATCGATGTGGCTGGGTTCCAGCAGATGGCGCAAGCATCGGACATTCGTCCAGAAGAGGGAATCTGAATGAATCCGATGTCGTTCTTTTCATGGCTCCAGCACTGGTCACCATCGATCGCCCTAGTTCTCACGTTAGCGGGATGGATAGTAGTGCTTTGGTCGAATTATGCCAGCAGTCGTCATGCCGTCCTGCTCGCCACCCGGAATCAGGCCCGCACAGACATCACTGCTGCGCTTGAGCGCTATCTAAGCTATCTCCACGATATACTCGACCCAGCTACCGTGGCATTTAACATGGCCAATGTAAACGCTCTCGGCATCAGGCAGAATCGGGTTCTTCAATATGCGCCCGCGTTGATGGCGCAGCTGGCAGCCGGGCTCAGACATGACCCAAGGCTTGGTGCTGGAGGCCTCCAAATTCTGAAGGGATACCTCCCCCTCTTTCCAGAACTTGAAGAGGTCATTGTCCATCTGCAGTTCGTTCAGCTGTCAATTGAGGAGCATCTTGAGCGATACTTCGAGATAACCGCACTACCGCTACAGGTGGCTCAGGCCTTGCAGACGGCGCCGACAGAGGCAAGTTCGAGCGACCATCTTCCCCAAATCCAAAGAACAGACGAAGAGCTCCGTGAGATCTGGAGTCAGATAGGCCTAGTCAATGATCTCATCGAATGGCTCAACTACGCTGTACTGGCGAGTCTTGTGCGCGGACGAGAACCGTGGATGAGGACTGGGAACCCGGAGTCCACCACGAACATGAAACGCATAGGCACTCGGTTGTGCTGCGACAGGAAGGGCAACTTACACGTGTTGCACCTGGACGAAGAGCCTATGTAGACCGACGTTGCGTGCAGCACGGCGCGCAGGTGCCATTTCGTTCGTGGGCGAGCATAGCCAGGTGACGCGTGGGCTATGATGCAAATATGCCGACTTTTAGTGTAGGGGAATGTGCCGACCATAATGTGTGTCTCCATTTCGCGGTGGAGTAGGACATTAAACTTCGATCGTACCCATTAGTCTTCTATCATTTTCATGCACTGCCCGTGTTACAGGATGCCAGTCCATTAGGTTGGCACAAAACGCCCGCGTCTCGTTGTCCCTAATGCGCCGGAACACTCAGGTTATGACAGACGAACCGATGAAGAGAATCTACCTTGATCGGATCTCGGTCACTCGACCTCAGGAAACGCGATGGACGCATCTGGTGCTGCAGCGGAATTTCCATATGATTACCTCATGAAGCAGGGCATAGACGACGGGGCATTGCTGAAACAGAGTAGGGCACGATTTGCTCGCGTCATGAGCAAAGTGGCACCGCTCTTTGCTCAGTTATCGCCGGCGTTGCTTTGTGCCGTTGCTGCCATCTCATCCGGCGGGTCTCTTGGAGCCCCGGGAATCCCCGCTGCCGTTCTTGGCGAAGAAATCGTCAAGCAGGTATTGGTTGCCTACCCCATTGGACGGTTGCTCGACAAGCTCATTGGCAAAAAGTCGTCCACACTCACGAACGATGAAGCACACCAGGTGAAAGCTGCCATCGAGAGTCTGACCGAGAAGATCTCACAAGCATCGAGGCAGAATCTTGCCATTGATTCCGGGGTCGCGCAATTTGCGACCGCATTGATTAATGGCGATCAGTTGCAGCAAGCCAGACAGTGCATCGAGGGTCTTGATTCGAAACTGGGTGTCGTGAGTGCTGAACTGGCGACACGGCTTGACCAAATACGGGAAGAGCTTGCTGTCATGAACCAGGCTACCCTTCCAACGATACAAGCGGTTCTCGACAAGGGAGTCTCGACCCGTCCTGAGTTCTTCCGCCGTAGTGGCCCCGCATGGGTGGATTTCCAAGAGGGGTATGTGTACGAGCGTCCCGAGGTGGCTGACATCATCCAGAGACTCAAGCAGGAGGATATCGTTGCGATCAAAGGAGGACCTGCAAGTGGAAAATCATCTGTCCTGCGGAACGTAGGATACAGGCTTGCGGTCGATGGAGCGGACGTCCGATTCCTCGAACTGAAAACGCTGCCCGTCAATGAAGCCTCAGAGATATCGAAGATTCGCCATGGCTTCATCTTCGTCGACGATGCTCACCTCAACTTGGGCTTCGTCGAGAGTCTGTTGCTGAACCGGCCGAATGCAAAAATCGTCATTGCATGTAGGAACATTGACCTGAGGACGCTGTACGGACCTACAACCGAGTACAAGCTGACCGAGTACCTTGACAGTGCAGTGACGATTATGGCACTCGATGCAGCAGACCAGATACTAGAGAGATTCGAGGAGAAGAGAGGCCCCATTCCACACGAATTGAGAAGTGCATTGACGACGAACCACCTGTGGGTGATGGCATGGCAGCTGAAATCGATCGCAAGCAACGGACGCATTGATGAAGGGAGCGTCCTCAAGACCGTGAAGGAGTATGTAGAAAACATCAAAGGTTGCGCAAAGCCAGAGAACGTCTTGCTTCCGGCATCGGCATTCTCCGAGCACGAAACCGCAGTGCGCAAGCCGTTTCTAGACTCCTTCTCAGAAGAAGGAACCGTCAAAGCCCTTGAGGCCCAGGGCGAAGTCCTCGCCGTTGTCTCAGGCACAAAGGACTACGTTGTGCTACACCACTCTGAAGTTGCCGCCATCTATCAAAGGGCCTTCCGATACTTCGAGGACTTCAGTACCAGCACAAAGAGGGCAATTGCCCAGAGGTTTGAGAGCAGTTTCGGAACACAGTACGTGACGGCATCCACGCTGGCATCCAAACTCATCAACGTCTATCTGAGAGAGTACCCAACGGAAATCACGAATCTGGCAACAGTGTTTGAAGATGGTGCACTTGCTTCGGAGATCATTCGCAACAACTTGGAGGACATATCAGTCGGGTTGAAGCGGGAGGCCGATATCGCGCGAATTGCGCGGTTCACTGACACACTCATCGCCGTGAACAGACCTTTCGCCAAGATGATTGTCCAGCATCTAGACATCGACAACTTGGTCGAGAAGATTGAGAATCGAGGGAGCATAATCGCCACAGGAACTCTTCTATCTTCCCTCAGGATGGCTGACAAACTCATCGCCAGACACGTCTTGGAGAGACTCAACATCGACGACTTGATGAGAAGGATCGACAAAGAACTGGATCTCGGGGCGATGAGTCAGTGCGTTTACGCAATAGGCAGAGTTGACGGAGACATCGCCAGGAGAGTCGTCGAGAGGCTGGACCTTGCGACCATGGTCAGGAAGGTTGATGAAGAACCGGACCTGCACGTTCTTGGATTCTTTATCGGCACAATTGCTGGCGTGAAGAAAACTACTGGCATCAAGATTCTGAAGAGTTTGGATGTCCACAGGCTTGTGGAGAAAATGACTACAGCAGAAACGCCTGACGCGATCAATTGGGGCATTCTCACCCTCACTGCCATGGACAAGGAGGCTGCCAAGGTGGCTCTTGACGCACTGGGGTTCGATAAGCTGGTGCAGAACATCCGGAAAGAGCAAGACCCCGAGCGAATTGGGAAGTGGCTGACGTTGGCAACTCGTTCAGGCGTTGACGTCGGCAGCAGAGTCATTGAGGAATTGGATCGCGGCGAACTCGTACAGAAACTTGAGCAGGAGAACGACATTGGCCGCATCGGAGGATTTCTTGACGGTATGCACGGGGCGAACGAGAATGTCGCTGCGGAGATCTTGGGGTCGTTGGACATCGCAGGATTGATTCGGAAGACAACAAGAAACAGGCTTGATGTTGTGCTGATTCGAACCGCACTGAACAGTATCGCCAGTGTAGACGTGCGTATTGCCAGCAGAATCGTCGAGGGACTTGATGTCGAGAGCTTGGCGCGGGAACTTGACAACGAGGAAGACATCGAGGAGTTCCTGCAACTCTTTGTCACAATTGGCAAGTTGAACCGGGACATTGTCGGAAGACTTGTTGAGAAACTGGACATCGACAGGTTGATAGACAAGGTCGAGCACGAAGAGGACGCTCACTGCTTCGGAGAGGGTTTCCTGGCAGTTGCCTTTGTTGATCCCGACGTTGCCCAACGAATCGTTGCAGCGCTTGGCGTTGGAGGATTGGTGGGGAGGATTGACAAGGCAGGGGATGTTCAGGCGATAGGAGAGTGCCTTCGCGCGCTTGCCATGGTGTCCCCGCTGACAGCAGAGCAGGTTGCCGGGGCACTGAACATCAAGGGAATCGCAGAGAAAATCCGAAAGGAAGAGGATGTCAAGAGTATTGGAGTACTCTTGGAAGCGTTTGCGAAACAGGGTCCAGTTGTCCAAGGTCTTCTTGATGCTGTGGACGCATCAAGAAGACAAGAGGTTGTTGAGTACCTCCGCGCGCGAGGAATAGTATTGGAGAAGTGCACTCACATCAAGAAGCGAAAACGAAAGAAAGGCAATTGAGATCGATACCAGACAAGTTGCCCTGCTCTAAGGGAACCTGCGGCATAAGCATCCAACCCAGTTCACCAACACTGTGGATCAGCAAATGATCCATCTCAGGTGACAATTGGCCGGTCCTCCCGGCACGGGAGGACTCTAGTGTGGAATTCAACTAGTGGGACATCAACCTATGACTGTTTCTGTCAAGGCTAGTCGACAAACACTCGTCACCTGGAAGAAGTAGTCAGACATTGATGTGCTACTCCATTCCCGCGAATGCGGGAATGACGGAAGTGACTCTTGACACATGATGATATTGTCATATGATACAATCATCATGAAACCAAACACGAAGCTCGACGAATTGACATCGTTCTACAAGCTACTGGCAAACGAGTCACGGCTGTCCATCCTGCTTGCGCTGCGCGACGGTGAGGACAACGTCGCCGGCATCTGTGGCCGCACGGGTCTGAGCCAGACGCTCGTCTCGCACCAGCTGGCCGCCCTGCACCGCAGTGATGTCGTCCGTTCCCGCAGAGATGGACGACGCACGTTCTACTCCCTTGCAGACAGGCACATCGACATCATTGTTGGGTTTGCGCTGGACCATCTTGCCGAAAAGGAAGTGCACCATGAGTAGTCACCACGACCATGAGCTACCCACTGGGCGCAACCTGCTCATCACCATCTTGATGAACGTCGTTATCACCGTGTCGGAGATCGTCGGCGGCCTCGTCTCCGGATCGCTGGCGCTGCTTGCGGACGCATTCCACAATGCGACGGACACCTTGGCTGGTGTCCTGGTGCTGTGGACGCTGCGCTTGGGGCGGCGTGCTCATGACGAGCAGTACACGTTTGGGTATCGCCGCGCCGAGATCCTGTCCGCGGGCATCAATGCCGGGGCCATGGTCGTCATCTCGTTTGTCCTGTTATATGAAGCCTACCGGCGATTCCTGCATCCGATCCCCATCAAGGGAGGCATCATGCTGGCCGTCGCCCTGGTCGGGCTGGTGGCCAATCTCGTGTCTGTCCTCCTGCTCCACCGCTCCGCCGGTGAAAGCCTTAACATCCGCGGTGCCTACCTGCACCTGCTGTCGGACACCCTCTCGTCAGTCGGCGTCGTGGTGGGTGGCGTCATCGTCACACTGTGGCACGTGACGTGGGTTGACCCGCTGGTCACAGTGCTCGTGGCAGCGTGGGTCCTGAAGGAGGCATTCTCGGTCGTCCGCGAAGCCGGAGGCATCCTCATGGAACGCGCACCGATCGGGCTCGAACTGGCGCGGCTGGAAGCCGACATCTGCGCGCTGTCCCATGTCAAGGACCTGCACCATGTCCATGTCTGGCAGGTCAGCGACACCGAAACGATGTTCGAGGGGCATGTCAACGTGGATGACATCTCGGTCAGCGATACAGGGTCGATCCGGGAGCAGATCCAGGACTTGCTGCATGACAAGTATGGTATTACCCACGCAACCCTGCAGTTCGAGTACGAGTGCTGCAAGGGTGCCGGACTCATCGTGCACGGCAACGACTAGTCAGAGTCAGTCAGCTTGTCGTTCAGGACGGTTTGTTCGTCCAGTCCGGGTGATGTCAGCTCACGACTCACCCCGAAGATGGCAGGCTTGCCGCCCCACGTAGTGCGAACGACCCGCCGTGTCTCGACCTGGATGAGCTCGCCTTCGTGATTCACGAGGGAGAGGACGTAGATGCTGGCCTTGCCCGCGATCATATCGGCCAGAATGCAAGCGGTCTCTGTTCGCCGGTCCGGAGGACAGAGGTCCAGCACCGATGTCCCGCACAATTCGTTTGCTTTCCGTCCCAGCCTTTCTGCTGCTGCGGTGTTGATCCTGGCGATCGTTCCGTCCTCTTGCAGTATGAACACAAGGTATGGCATGACCTCGAACAGCGTCTCGAAGTCCTGTCGGCTGGCTCGCACAGATTCGTCGGCGCGGAGGCGGACGACGGCTTCGCCAATGGTGCGGCCAATCGACATCAGTAGTTCCGTTTGCAGTTCTGCGTTGTGGCCGTGGGCGCTGGCGAGATTCAGGGCGCCAACAACGGTGTCGCCTGCCGCGATGGGGATGGAGATCAAGGAAACGACGCCGTATTGCTGGGTAATGTCGGGTGGTAGCTGATCGAGTTCGGTAAACGCAGTAGGTTTCCCTTCGCGGAGAACGGTGCGATAGGGCTGGTCGTCTATGGGAAGGGAGCGGACCCGTTCGATGAGTTCGCTGCCAAGGCCCGTCGTGCAGGCGAGTATGGCGTGGTTTCCGTCGACGATGTAGATGCCACCGCCCTCAAATGGTGTGGCCTCGAGAGCTATGGTCAACGCTGACGGCAGGAACTCCTCCATCGACCGCGCCTTTCCTACCGCCTTGATGATGTCGTAGAGGGCGTTCGCCCGCCTCCGATCGACAGCGAGCGCTTCAGCCGCCCTCCGCGAGCCGGTGATGTCCTGACTGGCAGTGAACAGCGCGAGGCTACCATTCCAGGAACCACGCGTCACGAGGGTGCTGACGGGGATCTGCATACCGTCCGCGGCCACAAGTGTTTGTGTACTGCTCGTCCTCGTGCCGTTGATCATATCTCCCAGGATGATACGCGACAGCTCTCGCTCTTCCTGAGGGTGCAGGTCGTTAATGTCTGTTCCTATCAGTTCTGTGGGTGTCTGTCCCAGACGGCGGGCCCCCTGCTCCCCAACAGCCAGGATCTTGCCCTCCCGGTTGACGACAAAGAAAAACCCTTGCACAGAGTTGAAGAACGCTTGCAGGTTCGCTGTGTTCTCCTGCAGCGCTGCCATCGTCTCGATGCGGTCCATGCCGATGGCGATTTCGCGGGCGATGGCTGCCAGCACCCCCTGCCAGTTCTCCTCGGATTTCGGTGGCACACGCCATGCCATGTCGAGTGAACCGATGACGCGCCCCAAGCTGACAAGGGGTACGACGGCAAGTGTCAGCGGGGGGTCATCGGGGCGGGCCGAAGATCCTGGGTCGTGCCAGGTATTGCTGAAGAAGGGCTCGGCAGTCTGGTACACCCGAGAGAACGGTTCTTCGTCCGTTGGGACGGACGTGGCTTGCTCCTGTACCACCTGAGAGTCTCCCTGTGCAGACACCAGGTGCGCCGTTCTCCCGTCGGGATTCAGCATATAGACACCACCACGATCGTAGCCGAACAGTTCATGTGCCATGGTGAGGACGTCCGCAAGGAACGAACCGACAGAAGTGGCTGTGGCTGCTGCATCGAGCATGTGCTGAAACAGGCTGGACCGACGGTTCTCCAGAGCGAGCGCGAGTTCGAGGTGCCGCTGAGTGGTGATATCACGGGCCTGACCGAGGACGCCCGTCAACAGGCCGTCGACATCATGCAACGCGGTCTTTTTGGTATTGTAGTACTTCAGGTTGCCTTCCTGATCCACTGCGCTGAACTCGTGTTCACACACGCCGTCATGGATGGCGATCTGGTCGTCGGCGACGTACATCTCGGCTCTATCGCGGGATTGAACCTCGAAATCAGTCTTGCCGATAACGTCGCGTGTCTGTCCCGGGTCGGCTCGCAGGTAGGCTTTGTTGACCGCAACATAGTGACCCTGAGTATCCTTGATCCACATCGGGTCGGGGGAGGACTCCAGAAATTCCTGCCACTGGTGCGCAGCGAGTTTTACGGCATCGACTGGCCCGGCACACGCAGAGAAATCGTCGTGCTTTCCTTCCAGGTGTTTGTCTGACCGTTCCTCCACGAGGACCTCCTGTTGTAGAGTCATGACACATAGTGTGATGCTAGCCAAGTATACGTTGACAGGCCTGAACAATCAACCGAGACGCCATATTGTGGTGATGCGCGCGTGTCAATGGGGGTATTGTGAAAAAAATGAGAGGGCGTACTCTAGATAGGGAAGCGAGTCGCCACGGATTGACATCAAAAAGGGCGTAGCAAGAAGGAAACGCAGTTTGCGAAGCAGAGGGGTCGCAGGTAGCAAGAGTTTAGAAGGAGGTATCAGAAGATGACCGCATTGATTGTCCTGTTTGCCGCAGCGTTCTACATCTTTTTCTACTTCACGTACGGCAAAACGTTAGAAAGAAATGTCGTCAGGGCAGATGGCACAGTACCGACACCTGCAGTAAGATTGCGTGACAATATTGACTACATACCTGCAAACAAGTTTGTCCTGTTCGGCCACCATTTCGCATCGATTGCAGGTGCAGGCCCGATCGTCGGCCCTGCCATTGCAGTCGTATGGGGATGGTTCCCCGGACTGCTCTGGGTATGGTTTGGCAACCTCTTCATCGGCAGCATCCACGACTACCTGTCCCTGATGGCGTCCGTCCGCTATGATGGAAAGTCCATCCAGTGGGTCTCGGGCGAGCTCATGGGGAAGTCGTCGAAGTACATCTTCGAGGTATACATCTACTTCACGATGATCCTGATCGTCGCCGCATTCATGGGCGTCTTTGGAAGCCTTGCCTCAAAGAGCCCTGAAATCCTTACTGCTTCTGCCCTGTTCATGGTTGCTGCACTCGTCGAAGGGCAGCTGCTCTACAAGACGAAGCTGCCATTCTGGCTCTCGTCGGCGATCGGCGTCGCCCTCACGATCGGTGCGATCGTGGTCGGATTCGTGTGGCCGTTCGTTAAGGTTCCCAGCATCCAGCTCATGTACGCGATCCAGGTTGTTTACATTATCTTCGCTGCGGCACTTCCTGTGTGGTTTCTGCTGCAGCCAAGGGACTACCTCAACTCATACATCCTCTGGGGCGGCATCATCATTGCTTCAATTGCAGCGGTGTTTGCGTTCCGCGGATTCAGCTGGCCAGCGTACACGAGTTTCGCCGCCAGAGTCATTTCGGGACAGCCTTCGCCATTCTGGCCCACTGTTCCGCTGGTCATTGCGTGTGGCGCCCTGTCGGGATTCCACTCCATCGTCGGTTCCGGCACGACCTCCAAGCAGCTTGACAACGAACTCAGCGGACTGTTCGTAGGGTACGGCGCGATGTTCATGGAGGGCATGCTTTCCACCATCGTCATCACCTCCATTGGAGCATTCGGATTCACGGTGTTCCAGGGGGTCGCGGA